>CAMLCW010000420.1 GCA_946478645.1 uncultured Variovorax sp. | reverse complement strand
GTGACGGGCGTGGCGCAGGCCGGCATCGGCTTGGGCGCCTTCTCCACGTCGACCAGGCACATGCGGCAGTTGGCCGCGATGCTGAGCTTCTTGTGATAGCAGAAGTGCGGGATGTAGGTGCCCGCCTTGTCGGCCGCATGCATCACCATGCTGCCTTCGGTCACTTCGACCTTCTTGCCGTCGAGTTCGATTTCAACCATATGTCTTTCTCGCGCGCTCAGGCCTTGACGGGCGCTTTCGGGACGTAGCCCGGAATCAGCGCCTCGAACTCGTGGCGGAAGTGCTTGATCATGGCACGCACCGGCATGGCCGCGGCATCGCCGAGCGCGCAGATGGTGCGGCCCTGGATGTTGTCGGCCACGGAGTTGAGCAGGTCCATGTCGGACGCCCTGCCCTGCCCGTTGTGGATGCGGTCGACCACGCGGTAGAGCCAGCCCGTGCCCTCGCGGCACGGCGTGCACTGGCCGCAGGATTCATGCATGTAGAAGTAAGAAAGCCGGCGCAGCGACTCGACCATCGAGCGGCTGTCGTCCATGACGATCACCGCGCCCGAGCCCAGCATCGAGCCCGCCTTGGCGATGGAGTCGTAGTCCATCGTGCACTGCATCATGATGTCGGCCGGCAGCACCGGTGCCGACGATCCGCCGGGGATCACGGCCTTGAGCGTGCGGCCCTTGCGCACGCCGCCGGCGAGTTCGAGCAGCTTGGAGAACGGCGTGCCCATCGGCACTTCGTAGTTGCCGGGCAGCTCGACGTCGCCGCTGACCGAGTAGATCTTGGTGCCGCCGTTGTTCGGCTTGCCGCATTCGAGGTAGGCCTGGCCGCCGTTGCGGATGATCCAGGGCACCGCCGCGAAGGTCTCGGTGTTGTTGATGGTGGTCGGCTTGCCGTAGAGGCCGAAGCTCGCGGGGAACGGCGGCTTGAAGCGCGGCTGACCCTTCTTGCCTTCGAGCGATTCGAGCAGCGCGGTTTCCTCGCCGCAGATGTAGGCGCCGAAACCATGCGAGGCGTGCAGCTGGAAGCTGTACGCGCTGCCCATGATGTTGTCGCCGAGGTAGCCCGCCGCGCGCGCTTCCTCGAGCGCCTCTTCGAAGCGCTCGTAGCTCTGGAAGATCTCGCCGTGGATGTAGTTGTAGCCCACGCTGATGCCCATGGCATAGGCCGCGATGGCCATGCCCTCGATCACGATGTGCGGGTTGAACTGCAGGATGTCGCGGTCCTTGCAGGTGCCGGGCTCGCCTTCGTCGGAGTTGCACACGAGGTACTTCTGGCCCGGGAACTGGCGGGGCATGAAGCTCCACTTGAGACCCGTGGGGAAGCCCGCGCCGCCGCGGCCGCGCAGGCCCGAGGCCTTGACTTCGGCGATCACCTGATCGGGCGTGAGGCCTTCGGTGAGGATCTTGCGCAGCGCCTGGTAGCCGCCACGCGCCTCGTAGTCGGCCAGGCGCCAGTTGGTGCCGTCGAGGCCGGCATAGATCTGCGGCTCGATGTGGCGATCGTGGAAGCAGGTCTGCACGCCCGTGGCGCGGAACTGCTGGAGCACTTGTTCGGGCGACATCATGCAGCCTCTCCCTTGGCCGAATCGCGCAGGCCATCGACCAGCTGGTCGAGCTTCTCGTTGCTCATGAAGCTGCACATGGTGCGGTCGTTGACCAGCATCACCGGCGAATCGGCGCAGGCGCCGAGGCATTCGCTCTGCTGCAGCGTGAACAGGCCGTCGGCCGTGGTCTCGCCCATCCTGATGCCGAGCTTCTTCTCGAGGTGCACGAGTGCGGTCACGCCATCGCGCAGCTGGCACGGCAGGTTGGTGCACACGTTGAGCTTGAAGCGGCCCACCGGATGCTGGTTGTACATGTTGTAGAAGGTCGTGACCTCGTGCACCGCGATCGGCGCCATGCCGAGGTAGTCGGCGATCTCGCGCTCGCGCTGGATGCTCACGTGGCCCTCGTCCTGCTGGACGATGGCCAGGCAGGCCATCACGGCCGACTGCTTGCCGGCCTCGGGGTACTTGGCGACCTCGCGCGCGAAGCGCTCGAGGATTTCGGCCCTCAAAGGAGCAGAAGGCGCCGAGGGCGCCGTGTCATGGTGGGTCGAGGAAGTCATTCGCTCTTTCTCACCTGTCGATTTCGCCGAACACGATGTCCATCGTGCCGATCACCGCGACAGCGTCGGCGATCATGTGGCCGCGCGACATTTCGTCGAGGGCGGCGAGATGCGGAAAACCGGGCGCACGGATCTTCAGGCGATACGGCTTGTTGGCGCCGTCGCTCACGAGGTAGATGCCGAACTCGCCCTTCGGATGCTCGACGGCGGCATACGCCTCGCCTTCGGGCACGTGGAAGCCTTCGGTGAAGAGCTTGAAATGGTGGATCAACTCCTCCATGTTCGCCTTCATCGATTCGCGCGCGGGCGCGGCGACCTTGTGGTTGTCGGTGATGACCGGACCCGGATTGGCACGCAGCCAGGCCGAGCACTGCTGGATGATCCGGTTGGCCTGGCGCATTTCTTCCACGCGCACGAGGTAGCGGTCATAGCAGTCGCCGGTGCGCCCGACGGGCACGTCGAACTGCATGCGGTCGTAGACGTCGTAGGGCTGCTTCTTGCGCAGGTCCCACTCGACGCCCGAGCCGCGCAGCATCGGGCCGGTGAAGCCGAGGTTCAGCGCGCGCTCCGGCGTCACCACGCCGATGCCCACGGTGCGCTGCTTCCAGATGCGGTTGTCGGTGAGCAGCGTCTCGTACTCGTCGACCATGCCGGGGAAGCGCTTGCAGAAGTCGTCGATGAAGTCGAGCAGCGAGCCCTGGCGGTTCTCGTTGAGCTTCTCGATCGCCTTGGCGTTCTTGATCTTGCTGACCTTGTACTGCGGCATCGCGTCGGGCAGGTCGCGGTAGACGCCGCCCGGACGGAAGTACGCCGCATGCATGCGCGCGCCCGAGACGGCTTCATACATGTCGAAGAGGTCTTCCCGCTCGCGGAAGCAGTAGATCAGCATGTTCATCGCGCCGCAGTCGAGCCCGTGCGCGCCGAGCCACAGCAGGTGGTTCAGCAGGCGGGTGATCTCCGCGAACATCACGCGGATGTACTGCGCGCGCTCCGGCACCTCGAGGCCCATCATCCGCTCGATGGCGAGGCAGTAGGCGTGCTCGTTGCTCATCATCGACACGTAGTCGAGACGGTCCATGTACGGCAGCGACTGGATGAAGGTGCGCGATTCCGCGAGCTTCTCGGTCGCGCGGTGCAGCAGGCCGATGTGCGGGTCGGCGCGCTGGATCACTTCGCCGTCGAGCTCCAGCACGAGGCGCAGCACGCCGTGTGCCGCGGGGTGCTGGGGACCGAAGTTGAGGGTGTAGTTCTTGATTTCGGCCATGTCAGTGGAGTCCGGCGCCGTAGTTGTCTTCGCGGATCACGCGCGGCGTGATCTCTCGCGGCTCGATCGACACCGGCTGGTAGACCACGCGCTTCTGCTCTTCGTCGTAGCGCATCTCGACGTGGCCCGACACCGGGAAATCCTTGCGGAACGGATGGCCGATGAAGCCGTAGTCGGTCAGGATGCGGCGCAGGTCGTCATGGCCCTCGAACACGATGCCATAGAGGTCGAACGCCTCGCGCTCGAACCAGGTGGCGGCACTCCACACCGGCTGCAGCGAATCGACGACCGGCAGGTCTTCGCTCTCGGCGAACACCTTGAGCCGCACGCGCTGGTTGAGGCTCACCGACAGCAGGTGGGTGACGACGCCGTAGCGCGCGCCCTCCCACTCGCCTTCGCGGTAGTCCGAATAGTCCATGCCGCAAAGGTCGATCAGCTGCTCGAAGCGGCAGCCGGGCGCGTCGCGCAGCAGCAGCGCGGCGTCGATGTAGTCGGCCGCAGCCACGACCACCGTCACCTCGCCGAGCGCGACCGTCACGTGCTTGGCCTTGGCACCCAGGGTCTGCACCAGAGTCGCCTGGAGCGCCTCTGGAGAAATCGCAAAGTCGGTCATCAGGGCAGTTCCTCAGGCGCGCGCAATGGTGTTGGTGCGGCGGATCTTCTGCTGTAGCTGGATGATCCCGTAGAGCAGCGCCTCGGCCGTCGGCGGGCAACCCGGCACGTAAACGTCGACGGGCACGATGCGGTCGCAGCCGCGCACCACCGAGTAGCTGTAGTGGTAGTAGCCACCGCCGTTGGCGCACGAGCCCATCGACAACACCCAGCGCGGCTCGGGCATCTGGTCGTAGACCTTGCGCAGCGCGGGCGCCATCTTGTTGCACAGCGTGCCGGCCACGATCATCAGGTCGGACTGGCGCG
>CAMLCW010000419.1 GCA_946478645.1 uncultured Variovorax sp. | reverse complement strand
GACCTTGCCGTCCTTGAGCTCGATGCGGTCGAGATAGCCGAACTTGAGCGAACCCACGAACAGGTCGCCCTTCCACGCAGCACCGTAGCGATCGCTGGTCAGGAACGCCATGCCTGAAGGCGCGATCGAGGGCACCCAATAGTGCAACGGCTGTTCCATGCCCTGGCGCATCGTGATGCCCTCGCCGATCTTTCCGCCGCCATAGTTTTCGCCATAAGTGACGACCGGCCAGCCGTGGTTGCGACCAGACTGCGGCACATTGATCTCGTCGCCGCCCTGCGGGCCGTGTTCCGTCATCCACAGGCGGCCGTCCGGCGCGAGCGCAGCGCCCTGGGCGTTGCGGTGCCCGTAACTCCAGATCTCGGGCAGCGCGCCGGAGCGGCCCACGAAGGGGTTGTCCTTCGGCGCGCTGCCGTCCTTGGCGATGCGCACGATCTTGCCGATGTGGTTGTCGAGCTTCTGCGCATCGTCCATGCGGCTGTAGCGGTCGCCGAGCGTGAGGAACAGCGTGCCGTCGCGCGCCTCCACGATGCGGCAGCCGAAATGGCTGCGGCTCGCCACCTTGGGCTTCTGGCTGAAGAGGATGCGCAGGTTCTCGAGCCGGGTGCCGTCTTCGGCGAGGCGCGCGCTGGCCAGTGCGGTGCTGTTGGCCGAGGTGCCCGGCTCCGGCTCGGAGAAGCAGAAGTACAGCGTGCGGTTGCGCTCGAAGCCCGAATCGACCAGCACGTCGAGCAAACCGCCCTGCCCGCCCGCCGCGATGGCCGGCAGCCCATTGACGGGTGGGCCGATCTTGCCGTCGGCGGCAATCAGCCGGAGCCGGCCGGGGCGTTCGGTCACCAGAAAGCGGCCGTCGGGCAGGAACGCCAGCCCCCAGGGATTCTGCAGTCCGGTCGATATCGTTTCAGAACGTATCTGCGCCGTGGCGCCAAGGCAAATACCCACCGTCGCTGCCGCCGCGAGGCGCAAGGCCATGCGGCCGAGGGCACGATTTTGCAAGTTCATGTCTTTTCCCACCAATTGAGCCATCTTCCGACCAAATACCGCTTTGATCCAGCATGATGACCAATTCACGTGGGCCGCGAGGGTCTTTGGAAATGCAATCACTAATGGAGCATAAGCGTTCGCCGTTACAACTTTTCTTGAGCCCAGATCGAAATCTTCAAACAAATCAATGGTTTGTAGATACATTCGCGAATCGGGGTTAAGTTGACATAACCCGACGTCGTCCCTATCCTACGCGCCATGCGTTTTTTCGTCCTACCCGCTTCCCTCCTGTTTGCCGTTGCCGTCCAGGCCGCTCCCCAGCAGGATCGATCCGATGACGAACTGGCCCGGCTCCTGGCCGACAAGGGTCTGCTCGGTCAACTCCAGCAAGTCCGCCAGACCGTCGCCGAACGCACCTCCGACCTCGTGGTCACCGCGATCGGGTTTCTGGGCGTACCCTACCGCCGTGGTGGCAACACCGTCGAATCGGGCTTCGATTGCAGCGGTTTCGTCCGCGCGATGTACAACCAGACACTCGGCCATGTGCTGCCGCGCCGCGCCGAAGAGCAAGCCGCTGCCACCGAGAAGATCGACCGCAGCCAACTCAAGCCCGGCGACCTCGTGTTCTTCAACACCATGCGCCGCGCTTTCAGCCATGTCGGCATCTATGTCGGCGAAGGCAAGTTCATCCATTCGCCGCGCACGGGCGCCCAGGTGCGCGTGGAAGACATGAACGGCAGCTATTGGAGCCGACGCTTCGACGGTGCCCGCCGCGTCCTGGCCGGTGCCACGACGACCGACGAGATCAAGAGCACGGGCAACTGAGCTTCCTGGCCGCCAACAAATAAAAAACCCGCCGCGGCGGGTTTTTTTGTGCCCGCTTCGATCGCTCGAAGCGGTGATGCCGACGTTCTCAGGCCTTCTTGGCGGGCGGCAGGTCCGTGCAGGTACCGTGCGCCACCTCGGCCGCCATGCCGATGCTCTCACCCAGGGTTGGATGCGGATGGATGGTCTTGCCGATGTCGATTTCGTCGGCGCCCATCTCGATCGCGAGCGCGATCTCACCGATCATGTCGCCCGCGTGCGTGCCCACGATGCCGCCACCCACGATGCGGTGCGTCTCGGCATCGAACAGCAGCTTGGTGAAGCCTTCGTCGCGGCCGTTGGCGATCGCGCGGCCCGAGGCGTTCCACGGGAACAGGCCCTTCTTGACCTTCACGCCTTCGGCCTTGGCCTGGTCCTCGGTGAGGCCCACCCACGCCACTTCGGGGTCGGTGTAGGCCACGCTGGGGATCACGCGGGCGTTGAACGCAGCGCTCGCGAGTTCCTTGTCACCCTTCTGCTCGCCCGCGATGACTTCGGCCGCCACATGCGCCTCGTGCACGGCCTTGTGCGCAAGCATCGGCTGCCCCACGATGTCGCCGATCGCGAAGATGTGCGGCACGTTGGTGCGCATCTGGATGTCGACCGGGATGAAGCCGCGGTCGCCCACTGCGACGCCCGCCTTCTCGGCGCCGATCTTCTTGCCGTTGGGACTGCGGCCCACGGCCTGCAACACCAGGTCGTAGACCTGCGGCTCCTTCGGCGCGTTCTCGCCCTCGAACGTCACCTTGATGCCGTCCTTGGTGGCCTCGGCACCGACCGTCTTGGTCTTGAGCATGATGTTGTCGAAGCGCGGCGCATTCATCTTCTGCCAGACCTTGACCAGGTCGCGGTCGGCGCCCTGCATCAGGCCGTCAAGCATTTCGACCACGTCGAGCCGCGCGCCCAGCGTGGAGTAGACCGTGCCCATCTCCAGGCCGATGATGCCGCCGCCGAGGATCAGCATGCGCTTGGGATCGGTGCCGAGTTCGAGCGCGCCAGTGGAGTCGACCACGCGCGGATCCTTGGGCATAAAGGGCAGGCTCACGGCTTGCGAGCCGGCCGCGATGATGGCGTTGCGGAACTTGACGGTCTGCTTCTTGCCCGTCGTTTCCCAGCTGGTGCCCGCGCTTTCCTCGACTTCGAGGTGGTACGGATCGACGAAGTTGCCGACGCCGCGCAGCACCGTCACCTTGCGCATCTTGGCCATGGCCGCGAGACCACCGGTGAGCTTGCCGACCACCTTGTTCTTGTGGCCGAGCAGCTTGGCGCGATCGACCGTGGGCGCGGCGAAGCTCACGCCGAGGTCGGCGAAGTGCTTCACCTCGTCCATCACGGCCGCGACGTGCAGCAGTGCCTTCGACGGGATGCAGCCGACGTTCAGGCACACGCCGCCGAGCGTCGCATAGCGCTCGACCAGCACCACCTTGAGGCCCAGGTCGGCCGCGCGGAAGGCGGCCGAATAGCCGCCGGGGCCGGCACCGAGCACGAGGACGTCGCACTCGACGTCGACCTTGCCGCCGTAGGCCGAAGCCGGCGCGGGCTTACTCCCTCCCCCGCCGGGGGAGGGTTGGGGTGGGGGCACGGCGGCGCTGGCAGGCGCAGCGGTCGCCGCTGCAGGCGCGGGTGCGGGAGCTGCCGGTTCGGCTGCCGCGGCGCCTTCGGCCTCGAGCACCAGCACGACGGAGCCTTCCTTGACCTTGTCGCCCACCTTGACTGCGAGCGACTTCACGACGCCGGCCGCCGACGAGGGAATCTCCATCGAGGCCTTGTCCGACTCGACCGTGATGAGCGACTGCTCGGCCTTGACCGTGTCGCCGACCTTGACGAGCACCTCGATCACCGCGACTTCGTCGAAGTCGCCGATGTCGGGCACCTTGATTTGTTGTTCGCTCATTTGGACACTTTCAGTTTGAGTGTGAGAACGTCGACCGGTGGGGCCGAATTGCGATCGAATTCGCAGGCGGCGGCGATCCCCGCCTCCGCCACGTCGCGCGCGCTGCTGCGCGGCTTGCCGTCATAGGCAGCGTGCATGGCGCCGAGGGCAAAGCTGCGGCCCGAGCCGATGGCCCAGAACTGCTTGAACTCGAACACCTCGCGGTAGCTGTAGATGCCGTAGATGCCGCTCTGGTTGGCCATCAGCATCGTGAACTGGCTCGACTCGTAGGGCTCGTGGTCGTCTTCCTTGGTCTGCATGAAGAACGAATCCTTGAGCACCGGATGCAGCAGCGTGAAGGTGCGGAAGATCTCGTGCTTGCTGCCGAACAGCAGCGCCTCGCGCGGCTGCGCGGCCAGCGCATGCTGCAGCACCAGAAAATGCGCCGCCGCGCCAGCCACTGCGAACAGGCTCTGCCCCGCGGCATCTTCGACAGTGAAGATCTTCTGGTTCGCCTCCGAGCGATGCGAGAAGATCGGAAGAGCACACGTCTGAACTCCAGTCACGACGAATGATCTCG
>CAMLCW010000418.1 GCA_946478645.1 uncultured Variovorax sp. | reverse complement strand
TCATTCGTCGTGACTGGAGTTCAGACGTGTGCTCTTCCGATCTAGCTCGACGCCGAAGAGTCCCTGGCCGCCCAGGTCGGCCGTGACGGCGGCCGCGATCTGCTGCGCCTTCTGCAGCGCGGCCGGCGCCATAGGGTGCGGCTGCCAGCTCTCGACGTAGTCGCCGCTGACCTGCACATGGCCGATCGGTTCGCAGAATTGCGTCTGCACCGCGCCGGCCGCGTCCCGGGCGCGCACGGTGAGCAGCGTGATCTCGTAGTCGAAGTCGATGAAGCCCTCGACGATCACGCGGCCATGGCTCACGCGGCCACCGGCCATCGCGTAGTCCCAGGCCTTCTGCACGTCGGCGGGGCCGTCGATCTTGCTCTGGCCCTTGCCCGAGCTGCTCATCACGGGCTTGACGATGCAGGGGTAGCCGATTCCTTTTTTGCCGCCCACCTCGCCGAT
Source organism: uncultured Variovorax sp. (assembly GCA_946478645.1). The sequence goes on along the minus strand of CAMLCW010000418.1, from coordinate 3,860 downwards.
CGTCGCCTGCAGCTCGGCCAGCGAATCGCAGAATTTGTAGGGGCTGGTCGGCACGCCCAGCGTCTCGGCGGCCAGCCGGCGGATGCCTTCGCGGTCCATCGTGAGGCGCGCGGCGCGCGCGGTGGGGATCACGCGCACCACGCCCGCGTCTTCGAGCTGCTGCAGCATCGGCGTGGCGATGGCCTCGATCTCGGGCACCACGAGCTGCGGCTTCTCGGTCTCGATCAGCGCCTTGAGCTGGTCGGGGTCGCTCATCGTGATGGTGCGCGCATGGTGCGCCACCTGCTGGCCGGGCGCATTCTCGTAACGGTCGACCGCGATGGTCTCGACGCCGAGGCGCTGCAGGGCGATCAGCACCTCCTTGCCGAGCTCGCCCGAGCCGAGCAGCATCACGCGGGTGGCGGAAGGGGAAAGAGGGGTGCCGAGGGTGGTCATGGTCGGTTCGAAAAGAGACAAAAGGGGGCGAAGAAAAAGAGACGACCGCCGCACTGTAAGCCACGCGCGCGGGCTGTGTCACACGCGGCAACGGCGCCGCCAGGACGCTGATCCACAATCGAAGACCGGACGCGGCCGCCGCCGCGCCCCCCTTTTTTCTTCCTGTTTTTTCGTCTTTCCTGAAGGAGTTCTCTCATGGCTATCCAGACTGTCGGCATCATCGGCGCCGGAACGATGGGCAACGGCATCGCGCAGGCCTGCGCCGTCGCGGGCGTCAACGTGGTGATGGTCGACATCGCCCAGGCGGCCGTCGACAAGGGCCTGGCCACGATCTCGGGCAGCCTCGACCGGCTGATCAAGAAGGAGAAGCTCACGGCCGAGCAGAAGGCGGCCGCGCTCGCGCTGGTCAAGGGCTCGACGAACTACGAAGACCTGAAGGGCGCGCAGCTCGTGATCGAGGCCGCCACCGAGAACCACGCGCTCAAGCTCAAGATCCTCAAGCAGGTCGACGAGATGCTCGCGCCCGAGGTGATCATCGCGTCGAACACCTCGTCGATCTCGATCACGCAGCTGGCGGCCGCCACCTCGCGCGCCGACCGCTTCATCGGCATGCACTTCTTCAACCCGGTGCCGATGATGGCGCTGGTCGAGCTGATCCGCGGCTATCTCACGAGCGATGCCACGCACGACACGGTCAAGGAACTGGCCGAGCGCCTGGGCAAGTCGCCGATCACGGTGAAGAACGCGCCGGGCTTCGTGGTCAACCGCATCCTGGTGCCGATGATCAACGAGGCCTTCTTCGTGCTGTCCGAAGGCATCGCCACCGCGGAAGACATCGACGCGGGCATGAAGCTCGGCTGCAACCAGCCGATCGGGCCGCTCGCGCTGGCCGACATGATCGGCCTCGACGTCTGCCTGGCCGTGATGGAGGTCTACCTCGAACAGTTCGGCGACTCCAAGTACCGCCCCTGCCCGCTGCTGAAGGAAATGGTGGCTGCCGGGCAACTGGGCCGCAAGACGGGACGCGGCGTGTACACGTACTGAGCGCGCAGGCACGACGAAACAAAAAAGGAGACACGCACCATGACCATCGCCGTCCCCACCACCCCGCCCGCCGAAGGCTGCATCGACACCCAGGTGGTCGGCCACGTGCTGCTGATCGGCATCAACCGACCCGCCAAGCGCAACGGCTGGACGCCGCCCATGTTCCGGCAGCTGGCCGAGGCCTACACCCGGCTCGACGACGACCCCGAACTGCGCGTGGGCGTGCTGCATGCGTTCGGCGACCATTTCACGGCCGGCCTCGACCTGCCGGCGGTCACCGAATACATGAAGCGCGGCGAGAAGGCGATTCCACAGGGGCTGGTCGAGCCGCACGACTTCGGGCTCGCGGGCTACCGCCGCCGCACCAAGCCGATGGTGGTGGCGGTCAAGGGCATCTGCTTCACGGTCGGCATCGAGCTGATGCTCGGCGCCGACATCGTGGTGGCGGCCGACAACTGCCGCTTCTCGCAGATGGAGGTACAGCGCGGCATCATGGCCACGGGCGGCGCCACGCTGCGCATGGCCGAGCGCGCGGGCCTGGGCAATGCGATGCTGCACCTGCTCACGGCCGACGAGTTCGACAGCGCCGAGGCCTACCGCCTCCACTTCGTGCAGAAGGTGGTGCCCGCGGGCCAGGAGCTCGACGCGGCAGTGGCGATCGCAGAGCGCATCGCTGCGCAGGCGCCGCTCGCGGTCGTCGCGACGCGGCTGAATGCGATCAAGGCGGTCGAGCAGGGGCCGCTCGCGGCGGTGGCGGAATTCATCGAGACGCAGAAGCGGCTCTCCAACAGCGAGGATGCGGCCGAAGGCGTGCGCTCCTTCGTCGAGCGCCGGCCCGCGCGCTTCAGCGGCCGCTGAAGGCCGGCGCGCTCAGGCGCTGCTGTCGCGCTCGCGCGCGATCACCAGCAGCCCGTCCATGATGAGGCTGTCGACGAGTTCGAAATGCCCGTTCATCGCGGGCGCCATCTTCCAGCCCGCGCCGCCCGTCATGTAGCAGGCGGGCTCAGCGCCGCAGTGCGAGCGCACGTGCTGCACCATGCGCTCGACGGCGCCGGCGATCGCGTAGGTGCCGCCACTCGTCAGCGCGTCGCTGGTGTTGGTGGGGAATTCGCGCACTTCGCCGGTCGGCACGTGCAGGCCGGCGGTGCCCGATTCGAGCGCGCGCAACATGATGCCGTGGCCCGGAAGGATCAACCCGCCGAGGAACCTGCCGCTCGCGTCCACCGCCTCGACCGTGACCGCGGTCCCGATCAGCACCACCACCATCGGCCGTGCCGGCCCCGTGGCGAGCATGCGGTGGTGTGCGCCGATCATCGCCACCCATCGATCGGCGCCGAGCCGCGTCGGATGGTCGTAGCCATTCACGATGCCGGCCTCGGCCCCGCTCGCGACCACCCAGCGCGGCATGCAGTCGAAACGTTCCGTCACCTGCTCCTCGGCGCGGCGGCGCACCGCATCGCCGGCCACGACGCAGCCGAGCATCGCGCCGGGCGCCGGCAGCTCGGCCCAGGGGCCGTCGGCCAGCCGCTCGATGTGGTCGAGGAACTCGGCGCCTTGCGCCAGCAGCGCCGCGCCCGGAAGCGCGGCATCGTAGAGCGCCCATTTCAGGCGGGTGTTGCCGATGTCGATCGCGAGAAAGGGGGATGCCATGCGCCGCATTATTGCGACTTTGGCGTTAGTGCAGTTGCCGCGGCAGTCCCATACGCGGCATGAGCCTACTCGCGGCTGCCACGTTTCACCGCTACATTCGCAGTTCCATCCAACCAGGCCGCAAGGAGAAAATCATGGGTTTGCTGAGTTTCATCAAGGAAGCCGGGGAAAAGCTGTTCGGGGGATCGTCGGCCCATGCCGCCGCACCCGAAGGCCCCGACGCCAACCAGGCCGCCGCTGCCGCCATCAAGACCTACATCGAGACGCAGAACCTCGGCCTGAGCGAGCTTGCGGTGACCTACACCGCGTCGAGCGGCGTGGTCACGCTCGCGGGCAAGGCGCCGTCGCAGGAGGCCAGCGAGAAAGCCGCGCTCGCCGCCGGCAACGTGGCCAACGTCACGAGCGTCGAGAACAACCTCGTCGCGCCGCCCGCGCCGCCGGCCCAGTACCACGACGTGGTCAAGGGCGACACGCTCTCGGCCATCTCGAAGAAGTACTACGGCGATGCCAACAAGTACAACCAGATCTTCGAAGCCAACAAGCCGATGCTGAGCCATCCCGACAAGATCTATCCGGGACAGAAGCTGCGGATTCCGCCGCTCCAGTGATCGGCGTCCAACCCGCATCGAGATAGCAGAAAGGCCCACCGGCAACGGCGGGCCTTTTTTTGTGGGTTTGACCCGTCCTGCCCAGGGTTGACACCTTTTCCCTCCAGAAAAGGCAAGTCAATG
>CAMLCW010000417.1 GCA_946478645.1 uncultured Variovorax sp. | reverse complement strand
CGGCGGCGAGATCGGCAGCGCGCAGTACTTCCAGGCGCTGGCCGCGCGCGCCGCGCCCGAGGTGCGCATGAATCCGCTGCTGCTGAAGCCCGAGCGCGACACGCACAGCCAGGTGGTGCTGATGGGGCAGGTGAACGAAGCGCTCACGGCCTTGCCCTGGCGCGGGCGCAGCGAGCGCGTGTGGCCGCAGATCGCCGGAGCGCTCGATGCGCTGCGCGCCGAGAACGACGTGGTCGTGATCGAGGGCGCCGGCTCGCCGGCCGAGATCAACCTGATGGCCAACGACATCGTCAATTTGCGCGTGGCACGCCACGCCGATGCGCGCTGCCTGCTCGTGACCGACATCGACCGCGGCGGCGCCTTCGCGCACCTCTACGGTACCTGGGCGCTGCTGCCCGAGGCCGATCGCGCGCTGATCCGCGGCTTCGTGCTCAACAAGTTTCGCGGCGACGCGGCACTGCTCGCGCCCGCGCCCGCGCAGCTGCAGGCGCTGACCGGCGTTGCCACGGTCGCGACGCTGCCGATGTGGTGGCAGCACGGCCTGCCCGAGGAAGACGGCGTGTTCGACGGCAGCAGCCATTCGACCGGCGCGGTCACGCGCACCGTTGCCGTCATCGCCTGGCCGCGCATCAGCAACCTCGACGAGTTCCAGCCGCTCAAGAACATGCCCGGCGTGCGCCTGGTCTGGGCCCGCACGCCGGCCGAGCTGGCCGGCGCCGACTGGATCGTGCTGCCCGGCTCCAAGCACACGAGCAGCGACCTGGCCTGGCTGCGCGCGCAGGGCCTCGACCGCGCAGTGGCCGCGCATGCCGCGGCCGGCGGCGCGGTGCTGGGCATCTGCGGCGGGCTGCAGATGCTGGGCGAGGCGCTGATCGATCCGCACGGCATCGACGGCAATGCGCCGGGGCTGGGCCTGCTGCCGCTCGCCACCGTGTTCGAGCGCGAGAAGACCGTGCGCCACCGCAGCGCCGCCTTCGGGCCGCTGGGCGGTGCCTGGGCCGGGCTTTCCGGCGTGCGCATCGCGGGCTACGAGATTCACCACGGGCAGACGGCGATCCATCCGCAGCTTGCGCATGACGGGCGCGAGGTGATGGCCGAAGGCCTGGCGTGGCAGAACGCGCGCGGCAATGTGCTGGGCCTCTACCTGCATGGCCTGTTCGAAGATCCGGCCGCGCTGCAGGCGCTGTTCGGCGCGACCGCGCCCACGCTCGACACCACCTTCGACGGCCTGGCCGACTTCATCGACAACCACTTCGAGCCCGGCGTGCTGCAGGGCCTGATCGCATGACCTTTGACGACCTCATTCCGACCATTCCCGATCTGCATGACGCCGCGCTCGCGGCGCGGCTGCAGGCGCTGCTCGACAACAAGACCAAGCCGCTCGGCGCACTCGGCCGGCTCGAAAGCCTCGCGCTGCGGCTCGGGCTCGTGCTCGGCAGCGAAGCCCCGGCGCTGGAGGCGCCGCAGATGCTCGTGTGCGCGGCCGACCATGGCCTCGCGGCGCGCGGCGTGTCGGCGTTTCCGAGCGACGTGACCTGGCAGATGGTCGAGAACTTCCTGGCGGGCGGCGCGGCCGTGAGCGTGCTCGCACGCCAGCACGGCCTGGCGCTCACCGTGGTCGATTGCGGCGTACGGCGCGACTTCCAGCCGCGCCCGGGCCTCGTGCAGCGGCGCATTGCGGCCGGCACCGCCGACGCGTCGGCCGGCCCGGCGATGTCGGTGGCGCAGTGCCGCGAGGCGATCGCCAACGGCCGCGACGTGGTGCGCGCCTTGCCGGGCAACGTGCTGCTGCTCGGTGAGATGGGCATCGGCAACAGCTCGGCCGCGGCGATGCTGCTCGCGCGGCTGGCGCGCATCGACATCGATGCCTGCACCGGTGCGGGCACCGGCCTCGACGCCGCCGGCCTCGCGCGCAAGCGCGTGGTGCTGCGGGAGGTGCTGGCGCTGCATGCGGGCGCCGTGGCGCCGCTCGATGCGCTGGCGGCCTTCGGCGGTTTCGAGATCGCGACGCTCGTGGGTGCGGTGCTGCAGGCCGCGCATGAGCGGCGCGTGATCGTGGTCGACGGCTTCATCGCGAGTGCCGCGGTGCTCGTGGCGCAAGCGCTCGCGCCGCATGTGGCGCAGCGCTGCGTGGCGGCGCACGGCTCGGCCGAGCCGGGGCATGCGGCGATGCTGCGGCAGTTGGGCCTCGAACCGCTGCTCGACCTCGGGCTGCGGCTCGGCGAGGGCTCGGGCGCCGCGCTCGCATGGCCGCTGCTCGAATCGGCCTGCCGCATCCTCGCCGAGATGGCGAGCTTCGCGTCGGCCGGCGTGTCGCAGAAAGAGGCCTGAGCATCCGTGAACGGCGTTCGCCACTATCTGCTCGCGCTGCAGTTCTTCACGCGCCTGCCCGTGACCGGCCGGCTCGCGGAATGGGTCGGCTTCAGCCCGCAGATGCTGCGTGCGAGCGCGGCGCATTTTCCCGGTGTGGGCTGGCTCGTGGGGGCCATGGGCGCGGGGGTGTTCGTGCTCGCGCTGCAAGGCTTGCCGCCGCTGGCCGCGGCGCTGTTGAGCACGGTGGCGACGGTGCTGCTCACCGGTGCTTTCCATGAAGACGGGCTCGCCGACGTGGCCGACGGGCTCGGCGGCGCGGCCGACAAGGCGCGCGCGCTCGAGATCATGAAGGACTCGCGCATCGGCGCCTTCGGTGCGATCGCGCTGGTGCTCGCGCTCGGGCTCAAGGTCGCGCTGCTCGCTGCGCTGGCCGGGCCGGGCGCCACGGCCGTCGCCATCGTGGTGGCCGTGGCCGGGGCGCATGTGCTGTCGCGGCTCGCGCCGCTCTTCTTGATCCGGTGGTTGCCGTACGTGGGCGATGCCGGTGCGAGCAAGGCCAAGCCGCTGGCCGATGCGATCGGCGGCGGCGCGTTGCTGGTCGGCGTGCTGTGGTCGCTGCCTGCGGTGGGGCTGCTGCTTTGGGCGCAGGGCCCCACGCGCATGCTGGCCGCAGGGTTGGCATGCGCGCTGGCCGCGCTGGTGATGGCGCGGCTCTTCAAGCGCCGGCTGCAGGGCTTCACCGGCGACGGGCTCGGCGCGACCCAACAGGTGTGCGAACTCGCGATCTACCTCGCGCTGGCGTGGCAGGCATGAGAAAACTCTGGCTGGTGCGGCATGCGCAGACCGAGGCCGCGCCGGGCCTTTGCTATGGCGCGACCGATGTGTGCGTGCCCGCCGCGGCCACGCTGGCGGTGGCGCAGGCGGTGTCGGCGCGCCTGCCCGGCGGCGTGGCGCTGCTGGCGCATTCGCCGCTGCGGCGCTGTGCCGAGCTGGCCGAGGCGATCGCAGGCCTTCGGCCCGGGCTCGCGTTGCGGGCCGATGCGCGCCTGGCCGAGATGGATTTCGGCGCCTGGGAAGGCCGGCCGTGGTCGTCGATCGCGCGCGCCGAGTTCGAGGCCTGGACCGGCAACTTCGCCGAAGGGCTGCCGGGCGGCCATGGCGAAAGCACCGACCGCTTCATGCGGCGCGTGGGCGCAGCTTTTGACGAATGGCGCGCGTCGCGGCAGGACGCGGCGTGGATCACCCATGCCGGCGTGATGCGCGCGGTGCAGCTGCTGCAACAGGGCGTGCGGCGCGTGGACGACGCTGCGCAATGGCCGTCGGCGCCGATTGACTACGGGGCCTGCCTGCTGATCGAATGCGATTGAGGCGCGCGCGCCGTCCGCGCCGCCAACATCACGCACCATCGCGACATGCCCACTTCGCCCGCGCACGAGCGCCTTTTTGTCCGCCTCGACGAGGACCCGTTGCACGGGCCCGAGGCCGCGATGCCCGCGGGCTCGCTGCGCGCCTTTGCCGTGCCGGCGTCGCTCGGCCTGCATGTGTCGCACATCCTGCGCTACCGCGAAACCGTGCCCGAAGGCCGCGAACTGCGCGAGCGCGTGCTGCCCGACGGCGCGGTGCGGCTGGTCTTCAACCTCGGCGATGCGCCATCGGCCGGCGAGGGCGCAGGCCTGCCGGTGGAGGCGGTGGGTGCCTCGGCCGCACCGGCGCTGGTGCGATTGCGTGGCCATGTCGATGGCCTGTCGATCACGCTGCGCGCCGGTGCCGCGGCGGCGCTGCTCGGCATGCCGGCCAGCGAGATCGCGGGCAGCGCGGTGCATCTCGACGAACTCTGGGGTGGACGCGGTGCCGAACTGCGCGAGCGCATGGCGGGCCAGCCCGACGACGCAGCGCGCGTCGCGCTCCTTTGCGGCGCCTTGCAGCAGCGGCTGGATGAAAGCCCGGACGCGGCGCATCCGCTCGCGATGCGCGCCGCGCAACTGATCGCGGCATCGGGCGGCCGGCGTGCGGTGAACGATGTGGCGGCGGCGGTCGGCGTGGGCGAGCGCCG
>CAMLCW010000416.1 GCA_946478645.1 uncultured Variovorax sp. | reverse complement strand
GCCAAACAGCGAAGAAGCAAAGAAGTATCCGAACCTGGATCCTGCATATAAGCGGGCAGGGTTACCTGCGTATAGCAACGATCCGGAGGCGCGATGCGAAATGATGGGCCTTGCCCGCTCGATTGTCATGGCCGGCCCCAACTCCAATATGGAGATGGTGCATACGCAGTCGAATGATCGCATCATCCAAAATTTCGAGTGGTATGCAGATCACCGTAATATCTGGTTGGACGGCCGAAAGCTGCCCAATCCCGGCGACTACCTGCCGGGCGACAGCGATGCACTGCCGCGCACGCTCGCCTACCTCGACGAGCTCGAGCGCCGCGGGCGCTACACGCTGATGGTCTGGCCGGTGCACTGCGAGATCGGCAGCTGGGGCCACAACGTGCATGCCGCCGTCAAGGCCGCCTACAACGCCTGGGAAGACCGGCGCGCCGCCATGGTCGAGAAGGTCGCGAAGGGCAGCAATCCATGGACCGAGCACTACAGCGCCATCCAGGCCGAGGTGCCCGACGAAGGCGACCCCGCCACGTCGCTCAACATGGCGCTCGTCGCGTCGCTCGACCGGGCCGACCTGATCGTCGTCGCGGGCGAGGCCAGCAGCCACTGCGTGCGCGCCACGACCGAGCACATCGTCGCCCACCTGCCATCGTCCAACCCCGCCAAGGTGGTTCTGGTGACCGACTGCATGAGCCCGGTGCCGGGCTTCGAGCCACAGCACGAGGCCTTCCTCGCCGACATGGCCGCGTGCGGCGTGCAGCTTCGCTCCAGCGCCGACGTGCTGGCGCTGCCGCGGGCGAATGCCTGACGCGATCTGCAAGAAAGGAACCACGCCATGCAACCGATCATCCAGAGCCTGCTCGACACGGATCTCTACAAGTTCACGATGTGGCAGACCATGCTGCACCGCCATCCGCAGACGCAGGCCGAGTACACCTTCGTGTGCCGCAACGCGCCGGCGTATCCGCTGGCCGAGCTGCTGGCCGACGTGAACGCGCAGCTCGACCACCTGTGTTCGCTGCGCTTCGCGCCCGACGAGCTCGCCTACCTGCGCGGCCTGCGCTACATCAAGAGCGACTTTGTCGACTTCCTGCGCATCTTCAGCTTCCAGCGCGAGTTCATCAGTGCGCAGGCCGACGGCGACGCGCTGCGCATCCGCGCGGTCGGACCGCAGGTCCACACGATGGCGTTCGAGATCTTCGTGCTCTCGATCGTCAACGAGCTGTACTTCCGCCGCTTCGATGCCGAGGCCGCGCTGGCGCAGGGCCGCGAACGGCTGCACTCCAAGATCGCGCAGCTGCGCGAGTTTGCCAATGCGCCGGCGCGACAGCACCCGTTCGAGTTCTTCGACTTCGGCGTGCGGCGCCGCTTCTCGCGCACCTGGCAGCGCGAGGTCGTCGAGACACTCCAGCGCGAAGTGCCGATGTACTTCAAGGGCAGCTCCAACGTGCTGTTCGCGAAGGAGCTCGGCCTGGTGCCCATCGGCACCATGGCGCACGAATACCTGCAGACCTACCAGGCGCTCGGTGTGCGGCTGCGCGACTTCCAGCGCGCCGCGCTCGAAGGCTGGGTGCAGGAATACCGCGGCGACCTTGGCGTGGCGCTGACCGACGTGGTCGGCATGGACGCCTTCCTGGCCGACTTCGACCTCTACTTCGCGAAGCTCTTCGACGGTCTGCGCCACGACTCGGGCGACCCCGTCGTCTGGGGCGAGAAGGCGCTGGCCCACTACGCGAAGCTGCGCATCGATGCGCACACCAAGCGGCTGGTGTTCTCCGACGGGCTCGACCTGCCGCGCGCCATCGGCCTCTACCGGACCTTTGCCGACCGCACCCAGACCGGCTTCGGCATCGGCACCCACCTGAGCAACGATGTCGGCCTCACGCCGATCAACATCGTGATGAAGCTCACCGCCTGCAATGGCCAGCCCGTCGCCAAGCTGTCGGACAGCCCGGGCAAGACGCTCTGCCAGGATCAGACGTTCCTGGCCTACCTGCGGCAGGTCTTCGGTGTGGCAGGCTGAGCGACAGCCCGCCCAGCAACGGACATGAGGAACACGAGATGACAAGCATGCACAAGGCGCACGACGTGGCCGTCTACATCGGCCGCTTCCAGGTCTTCCACAACGCCCAGCTCGCGCTGCTGCGCCGCGCGCTCGCCGCGGCCCCTGCGTGCGTGGTGGTGCTCGGCTCGGCCTTCCAGGCGCGCTCGCCGCGCAACCCGTTCAGCTGGGAGGAGCGTGCGGAAATGATCCGCGCCGCACTGCCTGAGGCCGACCGCGAGCGCATCGCCTTCCTGCCGGTGCGCGACTGGTACGACCAGGCGCGATGGGCCGAAGCCGTGAGAGAAGGCGTGGCGCGGCTGCACCCCGGCGCATCGTCGGTGCTGCTGGTGGGACACCTGAAGGACGAAACCAGCAGCTACCTGCGCGACTTCCCCGAGTGGGCGCACGACGAGGCCGGGCGCCAGGGCGACATCAGCGCCAGCGCATTGCGCGATGCCTACTTCCAGGCGGCCGCTGACGGTTCGCTCGAGCCCGCGCTCGCGGCGCTGGTGGGCCAGGCGCCCCCGAGCACGCTGCAGTTCCTGCGCGCGTGGGCCAGCCTGCCCGACTACGCCCGCGTCGCGGAGGAATGGGCCTGCCTGCGGCATGAGAACGCGCTGTGGGCCGGCTCGCCCTATCCGCCGGTGTTTGTGACGGTCGATGCGGTGATCCAGTGCGCCGGGCAGGTGCTGCTCGTCCAGCGCGGCCGTGCACCGGGCAAGGGCCTGTTCGCGCTGCCGGGCGGCTTTCTAGAACCGCGCGAGACGGTCTGGCAATCGGCGCTGCGCGAACTGGCCGAAGAAACCGACCTGCGGCTGCCCGACAGCGAGGTCAATGCCGCCTTCAAGGCGGTGAAGGTGTTCGACCACCCCGATCGCAGCCAGCGCGGCCGCGTCATCACCCATGCGCACTGGTTTGACCTTGGCCAGCGCCCGCTGCCCGCGGTGCAGGCCGGCGACGACGCCGCGGCCACGCGCTGGGTGCCGATCGGCGAACTGGCGGCGATGGAGGGCCAGTTGCACGACGACCACTTCCACATCCTCGATTCGTTCCTCGGGCTGAGGGCGGGGACGCAATCGTCTTGATAGCGTTGTGAAAAATTAAACGGCACCCTAGTAATTAGGAGTGTTGTTTATAATTTTTCGTATGGAACTGAACCAGATCTGGCACTGTCCCCGGCCGGCGCTCGCCAAGCGCTACCTGGCGTTGTTGCAAGCCGGGCCGGTCGTGAGCACCACCATCTTCGCGCCCCGGCGCACCGGGAAGACCGTGTTCCTCCGCAAAGACCTGACGCCGGCGGCAGGCGCTGCCGGCTTCACCGTCGCGTACGTGGACCTTTGGCAGACAAGGTTGAACCCCGGCATCGCGATTGTCCGGGGCCTGGAGGAAGCCCTGACGCCGAGGACGTTGGCACAGAAGGCACTTCACAAGCTGCATGAGCCGATCAGGAAGGTCAAGGCGTCCGGCAGCGCGGGCGAGTTGAAGGGCGCCATCGAAGTCGAGCTGGGCGACGCGAAGAAGGAAGCCACTGAACTCGCCCTGCGCATCGAAGAGCTCGTGGTGAAGCTTGTTTCCAGGAAGAAGCTTTTGCTCCTGGTCGATGAAGCACAGGAGCTTGCACGGAACAAGGAGAACGAGCTGATGGCAATGGCGCTGCGCACCGCCATCACCAAAAACAGCGACAAGCTGCGCGTCGTGTTCACCGGCTCGTCGCGCACGCAACTCGCCAACGTCTTCTCCAACAGCACCGCGCCCCTCTTCTCCGTGGGCGCCGCCGTCCAAGAGTTTCCGCTGCTTGGCAGGGAACTGGTCGAATTCGTCGCAAGGAAATTCCAGGCCGCGAGCGGACGAACCCTGGACGTCCCGGCAGGATGGGCAGCCTTCCAGGAATTCCACCAGCAACCCGAGCCATTCCTCTCGGTGGCCGTGGCCATGCTCATGGACCCCAGGCTCACCCTGGATCGTGCCGTGGCAAACGAAAAGGCAGAGCAGGACAAGGAGGAAAACCACGAAGGAACCTGGGCGTCGCTTGATGCGATGCAGCGCCAGCTCCTTTTGCTCTTCGTCGACGACCCGCATGCCAAGCCATTCGGAAAGGCAGCGCTCGCGAAACTTGCCAAAGCCCTCGGCGTCCCTTCGCTCGCACCGTACGACGTGCAGTATTCGCTCAACAACCTGAAGGCCAAGGCGATCATCTCGAAGGCGCCAGGCGGTGTGCACACGTTCGAAAGCGCAGCGTTCGAGCGCTGGGTCAGAACGTTGGCGCCGGTCAGCCCGCGCTAAGGCCTCTCCGGTGCCGGAAAGGCCTGCTGGATCACTTGGCGCAAGGTGGCGGCAACGCCGTG
>CAMLCW010000415.1 GCA_946478645.1 uncultured Variovorax sp. | reverse complement strand
GTCACGCCCTGCGCCGCCACGGTCTGCACCACCTCGAAGATCTTGTCGCACATGATCGGCGACAGGCCCATGGTGGGCTCGTCGAGCAGCAGCACCTTGGGCCTGGCCATGAGCGCCCGGCCCATCGCCAGCATCTGCTGCTCGCCGCCCGACATGGTGCCTGCGAGCTGGTCCTTGCGCTCGCGCAAGCGTGGAAACGTGACGAAGACACGCTCCATGTCGGCGGCGATCTCGGCCTTGTCGTTGCGGATGTAGGCGCCGATCTGGAGGTTCTCGGTGATCGTCATGCGCGTGAAGACGCCGCGGCCTTCGGGCACCATCACCAGACCCTCGCCGACGAGGTCCCACGCGCCGCGGCCCTTGATGCTGCGGCCGAGGAATTCGATCGTGCCGGCGCCCGTGGGCAGGGTGCCCGTGATGGCCTTCATGGTCGTGGTCTTGCCCGCGCCGTTCGAGCCGATCAGCGAGACCAGTTCGCCCTCGCGGACCTCGAAGTCGACGCCTTTCACGGCCTGGATCCCGCCGTAGCCCACGCGCAGGTCCGAGACCTTCAGCAAGGTCTTGCCGGCCGCCTTGGCTTGGGCCGCAGCAGCGGTGGTGGCGATGGGTTCGCTCATGCTTGCAGTGCTCATGTCAGTGGCCTCCCGTCCCGAGGTAAGCCTCGATGACCTTTTCGTTCTTCTGCACTTCGTAGGGCGTGCCTTCGGCAATCTGCTTGCCGTAGTCGAGCACCGTGACGCGGTCGCACAGGCCCATGATGAGCTTGACGTCGTGTTCGATGATCAGGATGGTGCGGTCGTCCTTGCGGATGCGGTCGATCAGCTCGCGCAGCAGCACCTTCTCGGTGGAGTTCATGCCCGCGGCGGGTTCGTCGAGCGCGATGAGCTGCGGATCGGTGGCGAGCGCACGCGCGATCTCGAGCCGGCGCTGGTCGCCGTACGACAGCGTGCGTGCCTTGTAGTCGGCGAACTTGCCGATGCCGACATAGTCGAGCAGTTGTTGCGCGCGTTCGGCGATGGCCTTTTCCTCGGCCTTGAACGAGCGGGTGCGCAGCATGGCGCCCAACACGCCCGAGTGGGTGCGAACGTGGCGCCCGACCATCACGTTCTCGAGCGCCGTCATCTCGGCGAACAGGCGGATGTTCTGGAAGGTGCGTGCAATGCCCGCCTTGGCGACCTCATGCACCGCCGTGGGTTGGTAGGGCTTGCCGGCCAGCTCGAAGCTGCCGCTGTCGGGCGTGTAGAGCCCGGTGATCACGTTGAAGAAGGTGGTCTTGCCGGCGCCGTTGGGCCCGATCAGGCCGTAGACCTGGCCGCGCTTGATGGTGATGCCCACGTCCGAAAGCGCCTGCAGGCCGCCGAAGCGCTTGGAGATGCCGCGGACTTCGAGGATGGTGTCTGTCGTCATGTCTTGCTCTCCCGGGCTCACGGATTGATCGACATGGGACGCGAGGCATCGCCGGGCACTTCGTCGGCCGGCGTGTCGACGCCGGGCGCATGCGTCTGCAGGGAGCCGGGCGCCACGGCCGCATGCGCCGGATCGACCGGCACGCTGCCCTTCTTCGTCAGCGTCTTTCCGTGATCGGGCGAGGGCCACAGGCCGCGCGGGCGCACCAGCATGATGACGATCATCGCCAGCGCGATGAAGAGCTGGCGCAGGATCGAAGCGTCGAGCCGTCCGTCGGTCATGGACTGCAGCGGACCGGCCACGTAGCGCAGCACCTCGGGCAGCGCCGCCAGCAGCACCGCCCCCAGGATCACGCCCGGCAGATGGCCGATGCCGCCCAGCACCACCATGGCGACGATCATCACCGACTCCATGAGGCTGAACGACTCGGGCGAGACGAAGCTCTGGAAGGCCGCGAACATCGCGCCCGAGACGCCGCCGAAGCTCGCGCCCATGCCGAAGGCCAACAGCTTCATGTTCCGGGTGTTGATGCCCATGGCCTTGGCGGCGATCTCGTCCTCGCGGATGGCCATCCAGGCGCGCCCGATGCGCGAGACCTGCAGCCGGTGCGAAATGATCACGGTCGCGATCACCAGCGCAAGGAACAGGTAGTAGTACAGCGTGACCGACGAGATCGTGAAACCGTCGAACTTCCATGACTTGCCGAGATCGAGCCCCCAGAACTTGATCGAGTCGATCGAGGTGATGCCCTTCGGGCCGTTGGTGATGTTGACCGGGTGGTCGAGGTTGTTCAGGAACACCCGGATGATCTCGCCGAAGCCGAGCGTCACGATGGCGAGGTAGTCGCCGCGCAGCTTCAGCGTGGGCGCGCCAAGCAGTACGCCGAGCACGCCCGCCAGCACCAGCGCCAGCGGTATCACGATGAGCAGCGAGGTGTGCAGCCCGTTCGGGAACATGGCCTTGAACCACGGGAAGGTGTCGGACAGGTGGCTCGAGCCCATCAGCGCGAAGAGGTACGCGCCGACCGCGAAGAAAGCGACGTAGCCGAGGTCGAGCAGGCCGGCATAGCCGACCACGATGTTCAGTCCGAGCGCGAGCAACACGTAGAGCAACGCGATGTCGGCGATGCGCACCCAGGCATTGCCCTGGCTCTGCAGGAAGATCGGCAGTGCGAGCACCGCGACCACGCCCAGGATGTAGAGCGCGAGGTTCTTGCTGTTCTTCATGGTGTGCTGCTCCTCAGGCCCGGTCCGCCACGCGCTCGCCGAGCAGCCCCGAGGGCCGCAGCGTGAGCATGACGATCAACACGATGAAGGCGAAGATGTCGCTGTAGTGGCTGCCGAGCACCCCGCCGGTCAGCGTACCGATGTAACCCGAGCCGATGGCTTCGATCAGGCCGAGCAGGACGCCGCCGACGACCGCGCCGGCCAGGTTGCCGATGCCGCCGAACACCGCCGCCGTGAAGGCCTTGAGGCCGGGCAGGAAGCCCATCGAGTGCTGCGCGATGCCGTAGTTGGAGGCGTACATGACGCCCGCGATGGCCGCGAGCACCGCGCCGATGATGAAGGTGGCCGAGATGACCATGTCGGGCCGGATGCCCATGAGCGCCGCGACGCGCGGGTTCTCGGCGGTGGCGCGCATCGCGCGCCCGAGCTTGGTGTAGTTGACGAGCCACATCAGCACCACGAGGGAGAAGGCCGTGACGCTGAGGATCATGACCTGCGTGGGCGAGATCACTGCGCCGCCCACATGGATCGGCTCGGTCGGCAGCAGGTTGGGATAGGCCTTGTTGGTGGGCTTCCAGATGATCATGGCCAGCGTCTGCAGCAGGATCGACATGCCGATGGCGGTGATCAGCGGCGCGAGTTTGGGGCTGTTGCGAAGCGGTCGGTAGGCGACCTTCTCGATCACGAAGTTCAGCGTGGCGGCCACCACGCAGGCGATGACGAGCGCGATGATGAGGACGAGCCAGCCGGGAGCGCCGGGCATCGATTCCTGCATCAGGCCGATGATGGTCCAACTGGTGAGTGCCCCCACCATCAGCACCTCGCCGTGCGCAAAGTTGATCAGGTTGATGATGCCGTACACCATGGTGTAGCCCAAGGCTATCAAGGCATACATGCTGCCGAGGACCAGACCGTTGATGATCTGCTGCAGCAATATTTCCATAACGCGTTCCCTTTTGGTTGCATCCGTCGCGGATGCTGTTCACCCACCGTGGCACCGGTTGGGCGCCTTGGCCTGATAAGCAAAAAACCAGCCAGCATGTGCCGCTGGCTGATTTGTGGGCGGGATTGTAAGCATCCACCAGTGCCGTTCCGGTGCCTGCTGCACGGGGTTTACCCGCTCACGCGATGCTGTATGCGCGTGAAGTCATGCATCGCGTGGCGCGCTGTCGACAGCCGCGTATCAGTCTTCGCGCCCCGCGTTGAGCCGGCGCAGTTCGCGCAGTTTTTCCCCGATGCGGATTTCGAGGCCGCGTTCCACGGGCTGGTAGAAGACCTGGCCTTCGAGCCCCTCCGGCAGGTAGCGCTCGCCGGCGGCGAAACCGCCCTCCTCGTCGTGCGCATAGCGGTAGCCCTTGCCGTAGTCGAGCTCCTTCATGAGCTTGGTCGGCGCATTGCGCAGATGCATCGGCACCGGGCGCGTGCTGTCTTTCTTGACCAGCGCGCGCACCGCGTTGTAAGCGCTGTAGACCGCGTTCGACTTGGGCGCGATCGCGAGATAGACCACGCACTCGGCCAGCGCGAGTTCGCCCTCCGGCGTGCCGAGCCGCTCGTAGACCTCGGCGGCGTCGAGTGCGAGCCGGAGCGCGCGCGGATCTGCGAGGCCGATGTCCTCGCTCGCCATGCGGATCAGCCGCCGCGCCATGTAGCGCGGATCGGCACCGCCGTCGAGCATGCGCACGAACCAGTAGAGCGAGGCATCCGGATCGCTGCCGCGCACCGACTTGTGAAGCGCGCTGATGGTGTCGTAGAACTGCTCGCCGCCCTTGTCGTAGCGCCGCATGC
>CAMLCW010000414.1 GCA_946478645.1 uncultured Variovorax sp. | reverse complement strand
GTGGCCGTGGAACTGGCCGCCGACGCGCAGGCGGACAGCGAATTCCTCGTGCTGCAGGGACGCCCGATCGCCGAGCCGGTGGTGCAGTACGGGCCGTTCGTGATGAACACCCAGGCCGAGATCAGCCAGACCATGGCCGACTACCGGCGCACGCAGTTCGGCGGCTGGCCCTGGCCCGAGCCGGCCCCGGTGCACGGGCGCGAGGCCGCGCGCTTTGCGCGGCACCCGGACGGACGCGAAGAAGCGCCGGGCGCGTAGGAAAACCGAGGCTCGTCGCCGCGCGGCGTCAGAAGCTCTTCAGCACCTCGACGCCGAGCGCCGTCATGCTCGGCACGAACTCGGTCACGTCCATCCGCGCGACCCCGCCCTGCACGAAGGGGTCGCGCGCGAGCACCGCTTCGAGCGCCTCGCGGTCGCCCGATCGCGCCAGGATCACGCCGCCGGTGCGCGGCACCTGCCGGCCCGAGGCCACGAACAGGCCGCTCGCGTAATGCTTCTTGAGCCACGCCATGTGCGGGTCCATCAGGGCATCGACTTCTTCGAGCGGGCGGGTGTAGGTGAGGCTGACGATGAACATGGGCAGGCCGCAGTGGATGTGACAGCCCTCGATCGTATGGGCTCGGCGCGGCGCGGGCCTGCCGAGTGTGTGTCGCAGTCGTAACGTTGTTGCGGCGTTCATTTCGCGCCCCCACCGCCAGCGGCGCCATCGAAGGCCCCGGCGACCGGGCCTGCGGGCTTTCTGCTACCGTCATTCACGTCGCCGACAAGGCCCATCGGAGAGCCGCCCATGCCGCTTCGCCCGCCGCCGATCCTCGCGCCCAGCTTCATTCCGCCGTACCTGCTCGACCGGCTCGCCGAGCACGCCGGCGCTCATGCGCGCGCCCGCGCGGCGCAGACGCTGATGATCGACCGCGCGCACCGCGGACTGCGCGAGGCCGTGGCTTCGCACTCGCTCTCGTCGGGCCCGGCGCCGCGCTACGTGCGGCGCGATGCGCCCGGGCGCGCGATCCACGACGCGGCGCACACCATGGAATTGCCGGGCCGCCTGGTGCGCGCCGAAGGACAGCCCGCCACCGGCGACGTCGCGGCCGACGAGGCCTACGAGCACCTCGGCGCCACCTACCGCCTGTACCGCGAGGTCTATGAGCGCGACTCCATCGACGGCGCAGGCCTGCCGCTGGTCGGCAGCGTCCACTACGGCGTCGAATACGACAACGCGTTCTGGAACGGCCGGCAGATGGTGTTCGGCGACGGGGACGGCGAGGTCATGAACCGCTTCACCATCGCGGTCGACATCATCGGCCACGAGCTCACGCATGGCGTCATCGACCACGAATCGGCGCTGGTCTACGAGGGCCAGTCGGGTGCGCTCAACGAATCGATCTGCGACGTCTTCGGCGTGCTGGTCAAGCAGTACCTGCTCAAGCAGGATGCGCAGCAGGCCGACTGGCTCGTCGGCGAGGGGCTCTTCACCGGCAAGGTGCAGGCCCGCGCGCTGCGCTCGATGGCCGAGCCGGGCACCGCCTACGACGATCCGGTGCTCGGCAAGGACCCGCAGCCCGCCCACATGCGCGACTTCGTCGCGACGCAGCAGGACAATGGCGGCGTGCACATCAATTCCGGCATCCCGAACCGCGCGTTCCATCTGGCCGCCACGGCGCTGCCGGGCACGGCCTGGGAGACCGCGGGCCGGGTCTGGTACGACACCGTGTGCGACCGGCGGCTGCGCCGAGATGCCGACTTCGCGGCCTTCGCCCAGCTGACGCTGGACAATGCCGCGACGCGCTTCGGCGACGGCAGCGCGGCCCACCGGGCCGTGGACGCCGCATGGAACACCGTGGGAGTCACCGCACCATGATTCAGCTTCCGCCCCTGGACCAGGCCGCGATCGTGCGCGTCACGCGCGAGGGCGGGCTGGCCTACGTGCCGGGCCTTGCGCGCCCGCGCAGCTACCAGCTCGGCAATTGCAGCGAAGCACTGCGCCGGCAGATCGACGAAGCGCTGCAAAGCGCCGCACCGCACGCGGACGCGGCCGGCGGCCCCGGCGCCGCGGGCGGCGACCAGCGCTTCTACCGCGTCGAAGTGGTGATGCAGGGCAGCAGCACGGTGCATTCGGGCTCGGTCAGCTTCGAGGTACCGGAAGCCGAAGCGCCTGCAGCGCTGGTGCATCTCTGGAAGGATGCGGCGGACCGCTGACGCGGCCGCAACGCGCCGGCAGCGTCGCGCGCGGGACCGGCTTCGGGCCCTCCGATCTCTTAGATTCGGCGCTTCCGGATCCCGATCCCAACCCATCACGGAGCCTTTTCATGATCCACGTCGTCGCCGTCATCACCGCCAAGCCCGGCCAGCGCGCGCAACTGCTCGAGGCCTTTGCCGCCAACCGCGCGGCGGTGCTGGCCGAGGCGGGCTGCATCGAGTACGGCGCCGCCATCGACGCGCAGGGCATCCCGGCCTCGAAGGCGAGCTTCGGCCCCGACACCTTCGTGGTGATCGAGAAGTGGGAAACGCTGGCCCACCTGCAGGCGCATGCCGTGGCGCCCCACATGAAGGCGCATGGCGAAAAGACCAAGGAGCTGGTCGCGAGCAAGCTGATCCACGTGCTCGAGCCCGTCTGACGCGAGCGCCTTCGCAGGCGCCGCAATGCCTGCTACCCTCGCGCCGGGAGCAGGCATCTCAACGAGGGATTCAGGACATGGCGATCTTCAGGACGCGCCGCTGGCTGCTGGCCGCGGCGCTGCTCGCGTCGGGCTGCGCCCAACTTTCCGCACCGCCCTATGCGGCCGACTACGAGGCGCTCGACCGGCTCGAAGCCACGCGTCCGGGCATGGTGGCAGTGGCCAGGGTTCAGCCCACCGATCCCGACGACAAGGTCAACAGCGTGAGCCTGCGCCGTGCAAGGCTGCTCTCGCCGAGCGGCAGCTTCGCGCGCTACCTGGAGGACGCGCTGGTGCGCGACCTGGGTGAGATCGCGGCCTACAACGCCAAGGCGCCGACACGCATCGCGGCGCGCATCCTCGTCAACGAACTCGACCTCGGCGTGATCAACGGCAACGGCCGCATGGAGGTGGAGATCGTTGTCACGCGCGCCGCCACGCAGCGCCTGCGCAAGACCTACCGCGGCGAGATCGCGTTCGATTCGAGCTACGCCAACATCGTGGCGGTGCCCGCGGGGCAGGCCGCCTACCCGCGGCTGGTCCGCGCCCTGCTGCGCCAGGTGTATGCCGACCCGCAGTTCATCGCGGCCATCGCGCCCTGAGACCGGAGCACCCCATGCCGCCCGCTTCCCGCCTGCTCCTTGCCGCAGCCACCGCCGCGCTGCTGAGCGCCTGCACCCATCCGATCACCATGATCACCGAGACCGCGCCGCCGCGCGCGGTGGCGCACCTGGTGCCGAAGAAGGTCGCCTACGTGATGACCGACGCACAGCGCGACCAGCAGGTGACCACCGCCGGCGGCAGCGGCGACCGCGTGAGCTACTACCCGTACCGCGATCTCGAGAAGTCGATCCGCGATGCGCTGCGCGCGGTCTACCGCGACGTGGTGGTGTTGCGTACCGCCACCGATGCCAAGGCGAACGAGGCCGCCGGCATCTCGCTGGTGTTCACGCCGCAGATCAAGACCGATTCGAGTTCGTCGTCATGGCTCACCTGGCCGCCCACCTCCTTCACCGCGGAGGTGGCCTGCCTGGTGACCGATGCCTCGGGCGCCGAGGTCGCGCGCGTGCGCGCGGTCGGCAACGGCACGGCCGAGTTCGGCGAGTTCAAGGGCGACTACGGCCTGGCCGCGCGCCGCGCCGCGACCCGGCTGACATCGCAATTGAGCAGCGAGATCCGCCGGAACGACAAGCTGCGCTGAGTCGCTGCGCCACTCGCCATCAAAAAAAACGCGCCCTCGGGCGCGTTTCTCATTGAAGCCGCGAAGCCTTACTTCGACACGACCTTGACCATTTCGAGGCACTTGTTCGAGTAGCCCCATTCGTTGTCATACCAGCTCACGAGCTTGACGAAGGTGCCGTCGAGCGCAATGCCGGCCTCGGCGTCGAAGATCGAGGTGCGCGGGTCGCCGCGGAAGTCGGTGGCCACCACCTTGTCTTCGGTGTAGCCGAGCACGCCCTTGAGCGCGCCTTCGCTCTGCGACTTCATTTCGGCGCAGATTTCCTTGTAGGTGGCTTCCTTTTCGAGCTCGACGGTCAGGTCGACCACCGACACGTCGGAGGTCGGCACGCGGAAGCTCATGCCGGTGAGCTTCTTGTTGAGCTCGGGAATCACCACGCCCACGGCCTTGGCAGCGCCGGTGCTCGAGGGAATGATGTTCTCGAGGATGCCGCGGCCGCCGCGCCAGTCCTTGTTGCTCGGGCCGTCGACGGTCTTCTGCGTCGCGGTGGCGGCGTGCACGGTGGTCATCAGGCCGCGCTTGATGCCCCACTTGTCGT
>CAMLCW010000413.1 GCA_946478645.1 uncultured Variovorax sp. | reverse complement strand
CCCCTACGGCAAGCAGGTCGTCATGTTCTACACGCAGACCAAGACGGTCACCGCGCGCTGGTTCGACGACAGCACCGTGTCGCAGGGCGTCAACACGACCATCTCCTTGAAGTAGTCTCGGGTCCATGGACTTCGAGCTTTCAGAGGAGCAGCGCGCCTTCGCGGACTCGGCGCGCGATTTTGCGCAGGCCGAGTTCGCGCCCCATGCGGCGCAATGGGACGCGGAAGCGATCTTTCCGCGCGAGGCGATCGCGAAGGCCGGCGAGCTGGGCTTCTGCGGGCTCTACGCGCCCGAGCGCATCGGCGGCCTCGGGCTGCCGCGGCTCGACGCGGCGCTGGTGTTCGAGGAGATGGCCGCGGTCGACCCCTCGACCACGGCCTTCATCACGATCCACAACATGGCGACCTGGATGCTCGGCACCTGGGCCACCGACGCGGTCGCCGCCGAGTGGGGCGAAGACCTCACGAGCGGGCGCAAGCTCGCCTCGTACTGCCTGACCGAACCGGGCGCCGGCTCCGACGCCGGCTCGCTGAAGACGCGCGCCGAACTGCAGGGGAACGCGTACGTCATCAACGGCGGCAAGGCCTTCATCTCGGGCGCGGGCGCGACCGACGTGCTGGTGCTCATGGCGCGCACGGGCGGCGGCGGCACGGGCGGCATCTCGGCCTTCGCGGTGCCGGCCGATGCGCCGGGCGTGAGCTACGGCAAGAAGGAGCACAAGATGGGCTGGAACAGCCAGCCCACGCGCACCATCAGCTTCGACAACGTGCGCATCCCGGCCGAGAACCTGCTGGGCAGTGAAGGCGAGGGCTTCCGCATCGCGATGAAGGGGCTCGACGGCGGGCGCATCAACATCGCGACCTGCTCGGTCGGTGCGGCCCAGGGCGCGCTCGATGCGGCGCGCCGCTACCTGCACGAGCGCCAGCAGTTCGGCAAGCCGCTTGCGAGCTTCCAGGCGCTGCAGTTCAAGCTCGCCGACATGGCGACCGAGCTTGTCGCCGCACGCCAGATGGTGCGGCTGGCCGCCAGCAAGCTCGACGCAGGCCATGCCGATGCGAGCACCTATTGCGCCATGGCCAAGCGCTTTGCGACCGATGCGGGCTTCAACGTGTGCAACGACGCGCTGCAACTGCACGGCGGTTATGGGTACCTGGCCGAGTTTCCCTTGGAGCGCCTGGTGCGCGATGCGCGCGTGCACCAGATTCTCGAAGGCACCAACGAGATCATGCGCGTGATCGTTGCGCGAAAATTGCTGGAGGGAGACAGCGACATCCGCTGAAACCGAAAGCGGACTTCCGGACGCAGAAGCCGCAGAGGTTCCGCAGAGGGCGCAAAAGGAAGATCAAAATCTTCTTCTTGCATTTTTCTGCGTCCTCTGCGGAACCTTCGCGTCCTCTGCGTCCTGCCCCCGCATTCAAGCCAACTCACCATGACCGACACAGCCGTAGTTCTCTTCGACGAAATCAAAACCGCCGGCGGCAAGCGCTTTGCCACCGCCACGCTCAACGCGCCCGCTTCGCTCAATGCGCTTTCGGTGGACATGGTGCGCCTGCTCACGCCCAGGCTGCGCGAATGGGCCGCCGACGACGGCGTGGTCGGCGTGCTGCTGCAGGCGGCCGGCGACAAGGCCTTCTGCGCCGGCGGCGACCTGCGCCAGCTGCACCAGACGCTGCTGGAATGCGGCCCCGCGCGCAACACCTACGCCGAAGATTTCTTTCGCGAGGAGTACGAGCTCGATTACCTGATCCACACCTTTCCGAAACCGTTCCTGTGCTGGGGCCACGGCATCGTGATGGGTGGCGGCGTGGGGCTGATGGCGGGCTGCTCGCACCGCGCGGTCACGGCGCAGAGCCGCGTCGCCATGCCGGAGATCGCGATCGGCCTCTATCCCGACGTGGGCGGCAGCTGGTTCCTGCGCCGCACCCCGGGCCGCACGGGCCTGTTCCTCGCGCTCACGGCCGCCAACCTCAACGCGGCCGACGCGGTGTTCTGCGGCCTCGCCGACCTGCTCGTGCCGCACGAACGCAAGGGCGAAGTGGTCGAGGCCATCGCCGCCGCCGCATGGGCTGGCAACGGCAAGGCCGACCGCGCGACGCTCTCGCGCATCCTCGCCAAGGCGGGCGAGGGCGCCGAACCGCTGCCCTCGAAGGTGCGCGAGCACTACGACACGATCCATGCGCTGATGGCGGGCGACGACCTGCTCGACATCGCGAAGCGCCTGCGCGGACTGCAGAGCGACGATCCCTGGCTGCAGGCCGCGGCCAAGGCCTTCGTGAAGGGCGCTCCGAGCTCGGCCGCGCTGAGCTTCGAGCTTTGGCAGCGCGTGCCCCGCATGTCGCTCGCCGAGGTGTTCCGGCTCGAGTACTGGGCCTCGCTCGGTTTCTGCGCGCACAAGGACTTTGCCGAAGGCATCCGCGCGGTGCTGATCGACAAGGACCGCAATCCGAAATGGTCGCCGGCCAGCATCGAAGAGATCACCGACGACTTCATCGAGGACCACCTGCGGCCGCGTGGCGAGATGCCGGCGGAGCTGGCGGCGCTGAAATAGATCGGACTTCCGGACGCAGAAGGCGCAGAGGTTTCGCAGAAGACGCAAAAGAAAACCATTTTTTTGTATTCCTTTTGCGCCCTCTGCGAAACCTTCGCGTCCTCTGCGTCCTGCCTCCGCATTTTCCCCCTACAACCAGGAGACAACAATGAACATCGCCTTCATCGGCCTCGGCAACATGGGCGGCCCCATGGCCATGAACCTGCAGAAGGCCGGCCACGTGCTCAGCGCCTTCGACCTGTCGGCCGACGCCTGCAAGAAGTTCGCGGATGAAGGCCTGCCGATCGCGAAATCGGCCGCCGATGCGGTGGCCGGTGCCGAGATCGTCGTCAGCATGCTGCCCGCCAGCGCGCACGTCGAAGGCCTGTTCCTCGGCAGCGCGGGCCAACCCGGCCTGCTCGAGCAGATCCAGCCCGGCACGCTCGTGATCGACAGCAGCACCATCGCGGCCGCCACGTCGCAGAAGGTGGCCGCCGCAGCCGCCGCCACGGGCATCGCAATGATCGATGCGCCGGTTTCGGGCGGCACCGGCGGTGCCATCGCCGGCACGCTGACCTTCATGGTCGGCGGCGAGGCGAAAGACCTCGAACGCGCGCGGCCGGTGCTCGAGAAGATGGGCGCCAACATCTTCCACGCCGGCGCCGCGGGCGCGGGGCAGACCGCGAAGATCTGCAACAACATGCTGCTCGGCATCCTGATGATCGGTACCTCCGAAGCGCTGGCGCTGGGCGTGGCCAACGGGCTCGATCCGAATGTGCTGTCCGAGATCATGCGCCGCAGCTCGGGCGGCAACTGGGCGCTCGAGAAGTACAACCCGATGCCGGGCGTGATGGAGACCGCGCCCGCCTCGAAGAACTACGCGGGCGGTTTCGGCACCGACCTGATGCTCAAGGACCTGGGCCTGGCGCAAGAGAACGCCACGGCCGTGCGCGCCGCCACGCCGCTCGGCGGGCTGGCGCGCAGCCTCTATGCCGCGCACAGCCTCGCGGGGCATGGCGCGCTCGATTTTTCGAGCGTGCTGAAGCTGGTGCAGAAGCGTTCCTGACGCCATCGCCTACAGGATGCAGTGGGTCTATGTGAAGTTCGTAGGCACCCATGCGCAGTACGACCGGATCGACGCGGCGACCGTCGATTCATCGAGATAGGAGCGAAATCATGCAAGTTCGAGCCATCCGGAACGAAGCCATCTACCGCGACACGCTCGCGCAACTTTCGGCGCTGATTGAACTCGATCCGGCGCCGGACTCGCCTGAAGGCGAGCAGCTGGAAGTACTGGGCACGCTGGTGGAGGCCTACGAAGCGAAGCACTATCCGATCGCGCCGCCCGAGCCGATCGAAGCGATCAAGTTCCACATGGACAGCACCGGGTTCAGCGTCGCCGATCTCGTGCCGTACATCGGGCCGCGCCATCGCGTCTACGAGGTGCTCAACGGAACCCGCCCGCTGACGCTGCACATGATCCGCCGGTTGCTCACGCTCGGCATTCCCGCATCGTCGCTGATCGGCAGGCCCGAGCCGGTGGCGGCGTGACCTACAGCAGCTCGATCCCCGGCAAGTTCTTGAAACAGCTCTCGCGCGTGATGCGCACGAAGTCCGCGAGCCACGGCTGCACCGAGGTGCGTTCGGCCGAGGCCATGTAGAGCCGTCCGGTCAGCCCTTTTTTGCCTACGGGCCGGGCCGTGACGTAGCCGCGGTCGAGGTAGTTCTGCACCGCCCACAGCGGCAGCGCCGCCACGCCGCGGCCGCTTGCCACCAGTTGCAGCATCGCCACCGTGAGTTCGGTGGTGCGGCGGCGCGCGGGCTCGACGCCGGCGGGGCCAAGCACCTGGCGCACCAGGTCGAGCATCTCGTCGGGCACCGGATAGGTGATGAGCGTCTGGTCGGCGAA
>CAMLCW010000412.1 GCA_946478645.1 uncultured Variovorax sp. | reverse complement strand
GCGCTGGGAATGGCGCGAGGTCGGCAAGCGCTACGTGCTGCCGGTGCCCGCGCTGCCATACGAGACGCCGCCCGGATGCGTCTTTGAATAGGCCACGAGCTCGCTGAAGGTCTTCGGCGGCACCGACGGATGCACGACGATGATCAGCACGGCATCGCCGATCTTGCTGACCGGCGCGAAGTCGCGCACGGTGTCGAACGGGAGCTTCGAGAACACATGCGGGTTGATGACCAGCGTGCCGTCGAAGCCGAGCAGCAGCGTGTAGCCGTCGGGCGCGGCCTCTGCCACCAGCTGCGTGCCGATGTTGCCCGAGGCGCCGGGGCGGTTGTCGACCACCACGGTCTGGCCCAGGCGCGCGCCGAGCTTCTCGGCCACCACGCGCGCGCCGGTGTCGGTCACGCCGCCGGGCGTGAAGGGCACGACGAGACGGATCGGCTTGTTGGGGTAGCCCTGTTGCGCGGCGGCGCCCGTGGCCGCGACCGCGGCCGTGAGCGCGACGGCCCAGAGGCGGGCCAGCGACCTGCGCCGGGTGGGGCGGTCGAGCTTGTGCGGGGTGTTCATCGTTTTGTCTCCTGGGTTGTTGGTCTGCTTCTGTCTGCCTGCGGCGTCAGCGCGCCCATCGCTTGTCGAACGCCCACACGTCCTCGAAGCCGATGCGGCGGCAGAACTCGTCGAAGTCGAACAGTTCGGCGTCGGGCGCTTCGCTGGTGCCGTGTGTCTTCAGGTGCTGCAGTGCGCGCGCCATGGCCGCGGCGGCCACGAGGCTGGTCATCGAGGGGTAGATCGCGAGCGCGAAGCCGATCTGGCGCAGCGTCTCGGCGGGCAGCATCGGCGTCTTGCCGCCATCGGCCATGTTGGCGAGCATCGGCGTGTCGAAGGCTTCGCAGGCGCGGCGCATCTCGTCTTCTGACTGCGGCGCCTCGAAGAACAGGATGTCGGCGCCCGCGCGCGCATAGGCCTCGAGGCGGCGCAGCGCTTCGTCCACGCCGAGCTCGGCCCGCGCATCGGTGCGCGCGATGATGAGGAAGTTCTTCTTGTCTTCGCGCGCTTCGACCGCGACGCGGATCTTGTCGACCATCTCCTGCACCGGCACACAGCGCTTGTGCGGCGTGTGGCCGCACTTCTTCGGAAACATCTGGTCCTCGAGCTGGATCGCCGTGACGCCGGCCGCCTCGTAGCCGCGCACCGTGTGGTGCACGTTGAGCAGGCCGCCGTAGCCGGTGTCGGCATCGGCGATGACCGCCGCGCCGCCGCTGCTGCGCACCAGCGTTGCCATGCGGTCGAGCATCTGCGTGTAGGTGGCGATGCCCGCGTCGGGCAGCCCGAGGTGCGAGGCCGTGAGCCAGAAGCCCGAGCCGTAGACCACGTCGAAGCCGACCTTGGTGGCCATGGTCGCGGCGATCATGTCCTGCAGCCCGGGCGCGACGATGAACTCGCCGCGGTCGAGCTTGTCGCGGAGGATGGGGTTGGCCATGGTGCCGCTCACTCCGCTGTTCACTCGGCCGTGATGCCGCCGCGCTGCGCGACCACGGTCCACTTGCGCGTTTCGGCGGCAAGGAAGCTGCGGAACTCGGCCGGCGGCGTCAGCGTCATGTGCGCGCCCTGGTCTTCCATCTGCTTCATCACGGCCGGGTCGGCCGCGACCTTCTCGAGGTCGCGGTTGATCTGCGCCACCACCGCATCGGGCAGCCCGGCCGGACCGAACAGGCCATACCAGCTCAGCGACTCGACGCCTTCGAGGCCGGCTTCCTTGAAGGTCATCGCGTCGGGAAAGAGCGCCATGCGCTGGCTGTCGGCCACGGCCACCACGCGCAGCGCGCCCGAGCGCACGTGCGGCAGGGCGGTGAGCACGCTGGTCACGCCCATCGGCAGGTGGCCGCCGATGATGTCGACCATGATCGGCGCGCCGCCCTTGTAGGGCACGCCCGTGGTCTGCAGCTGGCCGGCCTGGCGGATCATCTCGCCGGTGAGCCGGGTCTGGCCTTCGGAGTAGCCGACGCCGAGCGGCTCCTTGCGGGCAGCGTCGAGCACGTCGCGCAGCGTCTTGTAGGGGCCGTTGGCGCGCACCACGAGCACCGAGGGCGAACTCGCGATGTTGGTGATCGGCGTGAACGCGCGGTCGGTGTCGTAGGGCAGGCTCTTCATCAGCACCGGGTTCACCGCATGCGAGCCCACCACCAGCAGCAGCGTGTGGCCGTCGGCCGGCGCGCGCGCCACGGTGGCCGAGCCGATCACGCCGTTGGCGCCGGTGCGGTTGTCCACCACCACCGACTGGCCCCAGAGCGTGGAGAGGCGCTGCGCCATCAGCCGGCCGACGATGTCGGTGCCGCCGCCGGCCGAGTAGGGCACCACGAGCGTGACGGCCTTGGTGGGAAAGGCGGGCGCGGGCGCCTGGGCCCACGCGGCGGGCGCGGCGGCCATGGCGGCGAGCGCGGCCAGCGCCGTGCGCCGGCTGGGCTGGACCAGGCGGCCGGAGATGGATCGTTGGTTTGTCATGTCTGTGTGTCTCCTTGTTGTGGTCGGGTTCAGGCGTTGGCCTTCTCGCGCTGGCGGCGCAGCCAGGCGATCGAACGGCCGCCGAGCGGGCGCTGGAGCCGGTCTTCGGCGAAGTCGATCGCATCGAGCAGGCCGTCGAGCGAAATGCCGGTGGCGAAGCCGCTGCGTTCGGCCATCAGCACCAGGTCTTCGGTCGCGACGTTGCCGGCGGCGCCGGGCGCGAACGGGCAGCCGCCGATGCCGCCCACGCTCGCGTCGAAGCGCCGCACGCCGGCCTCGAGCGCGGCCCAGGCGTTGGCCGCGGCCATGCCGCGCGTGTCGTGCAGGTGCACCGCGAGCCGGTCGATCGGCAGCGCATCGGCCAGCGCCGCGAAGCGCGCCTTCACCATGCCGGGCGAGGCCGAGCCGATGGTGTCGGCGATCACGATCTCGCCGGCGCCGGCCGCGTGCATGCGCGCGGCCAGGCGCAGCACTTCGGCCAGCGGCGTCTCGCCCTCGAACGGGCAGTCGAACGCCACCGCCACGTAGGCGCGCGTGCGCAGGCCGAGCGCCTGCGCGGCGGCGAGCGTCTGTTCGCTGACTTCGGTCGCCTGGGCCAGGCCCATGTTGATGTTCTTGCGGTTCATCGTCTCGGTGGCCGAGAGCACCACCGCGATCTCGGCCGCGCCGGCCGCGTGGGCGCGCTCCAGCCCCTTGAGGTTGGGCACCAGCACCGAGGTGCGCAGCGCCGGCAGCGCGTCGCGCAGCATCGGCAGCAAGGTGCCCGCGTCGGCCATCTGCGGCACGGCTTTGGGCGAGACGAAGCTCGTGGCCTCGACGCTCTGCACGCCGGCCGCGGCGAGCCGCCGCACGAGTTCGAGCTTGTCGGCCGCGGGCAGGTGCACGGGCTGGTTCTGCAGGCCGTCGCGCGGCGCGACGTCGGTGATGTGGATCTGTTCCATCGCGGAGCTCCGGTGCGTTCAGCCGATGGTGCCGGCGCGCTGCAGCGCGTCGAGCCTGTCGGGCGAATAGCCGGGCAGTGCGCCGAGCACCTGCTGCGTGTGCTCGCCGAGGCGGGGCGGGCTGGCGTAGGCCTTCGGCGCCGCCGCCGAGAGCTTGATCGGGTTGCCCGGCATGCGCACGCGCTCGCCGCTCGCGAGCGGCACCTCGACCACCATGTCGCGCGCCACCACCTGCGCGTCGCCAAGCGCCTGCGCAAAGTTGTTGACCGGCCCGCACGGGATGCGCGCCGCCTGCAGCCGCTCGAGCCAGTGCGCGGTGGGCTGCTGCTTCAATGCGTCGGCGATCAGCGCATCGATCTCGGCCTTGGCCGCAAAGCGCACCGGCTGCTGGCGGTAGGCCGGATCGCGCAACGCGGGCACGTCGATGAATTCGACGAAACGCTCGAAGAACGGGTCGCCGATGCAGGCAATGATGATGTGGCCGTCGGCGGTCGGGTAGCTGTTGTAGGGCACATGCACGAAGTGGCCGTTGCCGATGCCGGCCGGGATGTGGCCCGACATCAGGTGCATGGTCGCCATGTAGTTGAGCAGCGAGATCTGCGCGTCGAGCATCGAGATGTCGACATGCTGGCCGCGCCCGGTGCGCTCGCGCTCGGCCAGGGCCGCCAGCACGCCCATGGCGCCGAACATGCCGCCGCCGAGGTCGCCGATCGGGATGCCGCTGCGGGTCGGTCCGCTCTCGGGCGTGCCGGTGATCGACATGCCGCCGCCCATCGCCTGCACCACCTGGTCGAACGCGGGGCGCTGGGTTTCGGGGCCGGTCTGGCCGAAGCCGGTGACCGAGCAGGTCACGATGCGCGGGTTGACTTGCGCCAGCGAAGCATGGTCGATGCCGAGCCGTTCGGTGACGCCGACGCTGAAGTTGTCGAACACCACGTCGGCGCTGCGCACCAGGTCGAGGAACACCGCCTTGCAGATCGGAAGAGCACACGTCTGAACTCCAGTCACG
>CAMLCW010000411.1 GCA_946478645.1 uncultured Variovorax sp. | reverse complement strand
GCGCCAGCGCGCGCTGCAGCGCGCGCGCGTCCCAGTCGGGCGGCCAGCCTTCCCACAGGCGCAGCCGCCCGTCGACGAACACGGCCGTGATCTGGTCGCGGTTGCCCAGGCGCACCAGGTCCCAGCTCAGGTCGACCGAGGTGCACATCTCGGGCGTGTCGACGTCGACGAGCAGGAAGTCGGCCGCCTTGCCCACGGCGATCTCGCCGGTCAGGTGGCCCAGGCCGACCGCGCGCGCGCCTTCGTGCGTGGCGTGGTCGAGCCAGGTCCAGCCGCCGCCGCTCGACGCGTCGCCGATCGCCATGCCGAAGGCCAGCTTCTGGGCCGCCTCGGCCGCGTCCATCAGGCGGAAGGCGTCGCTTCGCGTGGCGTCGGTGCCCAGGCCGAAGCGGATGCCCAACGCGGCCATCAGGTTGGCCGGCGCCACGGCGTTGCCCTTCCACTGGCTCGCGACCGGGTTGTAGCTCACGGCCGTGTCGGTGTCGCGCAGCAGCATAAGCTCGGCCGGCGTGACCAGCGTGCCGTGCGCGATCAGCACCTGCGGCCCGAGCGCGCCGAGTTGCGCCAGCAGTTCGAGCGGCCGCCGGCCGCGCTGCACCACCGAGCGCTCGACTGCGGCGAGGTGTTCGTTGACGTGGGTCTGGAACACCGTGCGCGCCTCGGCGCACAGCGCCGACACCGCCATCAGCATCTCGTCGGAAGCGGCCTCGGGCACCGAAATGGCGAGCGAGGGATGCACCAGCGGCGCATCGGACCAGCGCTGCAGGAACTGCGCGGCCTGCGCACGGATCGCCTGCCGCTCGGCCGCGCTGCTGTCGTTGCCGCCGTCGTTGCAGATCAGGCCGAGCACGCAGCGCAGCCCGGCCTCCTGCACGGCGGTCGCGACGGCGCCGATGTCGCCGGGCGCGCGCGTGCCCGCATCGCACACGGTGGTGAAGCCGCCGCGCAACGACTCGAGCGCCGCGAGCTTCGACGCCATGTAGACGAACTCGTCGTCCAGGCTGGATTCGAGCGGCACCCACACGCGGCGGAAGATCTCCGACGGCTCGCCATAGGCCAGCGACTTGCCGAAGGACTGCGTGAGGTGGTGGTGCGCGTCGATCATGCCGGGCATCAGCAGCTTGCCGGGCAGGTGCAGCGGCGTGAGCCGCGGATGGCGCGCGATGAGCGCATCGGCCGGGCCGACGTCGCGGAAGCGGCCGCCTTCGATCCGAACGGCATGGCCGGTGGCGGGGCCGTCGCGCAGCATCAGGTGGTCGGGAACGAGCAGCAGCTCGTCGGCCGCGAACAGCGCGGCATCGAGTTCAGGAGACATGGTGAGAAGAGACAGGAACGAGAAAATGAAAAAAGAACCGCGCGGCGCTTCAGTGGTGCGGTGCGGGCGCTACCGCAGGGCTTTCGGTGCCGTCCGCATGCACGCGGTTGAACACCATGTTGAGCACCACCGCCGTCAGCGAGCCCATCGCGAGGCCATTGCCGAGCACCAGCTGCAGCGTGTCGGGAAAGCGGCTGTAGAGCCCCGGCACCAGGATCGGCAGCAGGCCCATGGTGAGCGCGCCGGCCAGCACGAACATGTTGCCGCGCTCGTGCAGGTCGACCTTGCGCAGCATGTCGATGCCCATGGTGCCGATGATCGCGAACACCACCATCGCGGTGCCGCCGACCACGGCCGACGGAATGGCCGCGGCCAGCCGGCCGAGCGGCGCCGACAGCGCGATGAGGATCAGGATCACGCCGGCGGCGGCCGTCACGTAGCGCGAGCGCACGTTGGTGGCGCGCACGATGCCGATGTTCTCGCCGCTGGTGATGATCATCGAGGTGCCGAAGAAGCCGCCCGCGAGCGACACCACGGCGTCGCCGCGGATGGTGCGCGGCACCACGTCGCGCGGGTCGATCTTGCGGCCCACCACGTCGGCCACTGCCACCGTCTGTCCGGTGGCCTCGACCATCGAGATGATGCTGAAGATCAGGAGCGGCACCGCCGCCACGATGTCGAAGCGCGGCATGCCGAACGGCAGCAGGGTCGGCGCGCTCCAGAACGGCCCGGCCGCCACCGCGCTCGCATCCATCAGCCCGAAGACGGCCGCGAGCAGCGTGCCGGCCAGCAACCCGAGCAGCACCGCGAGCTGGCCGAGCGTGCCCTTGAACACGCGTGCGAACAGCACGGTGAAGCCGATCGTCGCGAGCGCGAGGCCGATGTTCACCGGGTCGGCAAAGGTGGCCGAGCCCGCCTTGCCCGCGATGATGCCGCCGTAGACCTTCACGAGGTTGACGGACACCAGCAGCAGCAAGGTGCCGATCACGATCTTCGGAAAGTAGCGCAGGCAGCGCGCGAACACCGGCAGCACCAGAAAGTAGAACAGCGCCGTCAGGATCACCGCGCCCGAGGCGGTCTGCAGGTCGCGCTGCTGCGCGATGGTCACGAACATCACGATCGGCGCACCGCCGGGCACCATCACGAAGGGCAGCCGGGCGCCGAACTTCCACGGCCCGAACGACTGCAGCAGCGTGCCGATGCCGCACAGCAGGAAGGTGGCGCTGATCAGGTTGACCGTGAGCGCGCCGGGCAGCCCCAGCGCCTTGGCCACGAGGAACACCGAGGTGATCGGCACGGCCGCCATCACCAGCACGTGCTGCAGGCCGAACAGCAGCAGTTGCGACAACGGCAGCATCGCATCGACGGGGGCCGTGGCGGCGGGGGTGGCCGCGGGCGCGGCGGGGAGCACAGCGGAGGCGTCGGGAACACGGGACATGAGGGAATCCTTGAACCGGGACCGCACCCAAATCGATTTGGGCGCACTGGCAAAAAAAGCCGCCGAAGCGGGTGAAGTACATTCCGGTGGCAAGGCGCCCCAAAACGATTTGGGAATTGAATCACCGCTTTTTGAAAAGGTCAACGGGATGAATCCCCATCCATCGCCGCGCGCCAACATCAAGGACGTGGCGCGCGAAGCGGGCGTGTCGCCGACCACCGTCTCGCATGCGCTCAATGCCCGAGGCCAGGTCGATGCCGAAACCCGGGCGCGCGTCGAGCAGGCGGCGCTGAAGCTCGGCTACCGCCCCAACCGCAATGCGCAGCGGCTGCGCACCGGCGAGGCGCACATGATCGTGCTGCTGTCGTCGATGCCGTTCGCGGTGGCGGGCGGGCCGTCGCGGCTCGGCTTTTTGATGGAGGTCGCGGCCGTTGCGGCGGCCGAGGCGCTCGACCGCCGGCTCGCGCTGGTGCTGGCGCCGCCGATGGAGAACGGGCGCGTGCCGATGGAACTGCTCGACGTGGACGGCGCGCTGGTCATCGAGCCCTCGGCCGGCGACCCGAACCTGGCCTACCTGCAGCGCCGCGGCCTGCCGGTGGTGGCCATCGGCAAGCCCGCCGCCGGCGATGCCGACGACGACAACGCGCCCGCCCTGCCGCCCTACGTCGACATCCACTCCGGCCGGACCACGGCGCTGCTGCTCGACCACCTGCATGCGCAGGGCGCACGCAAGGTCGCGATGATCCTCGGTTCGGCCCGGCGCAACTCCTACGTCGAGGGCCGCGCGGCCTATGAGGCGTTCGCCGCCGCGCACGCGCAGGTACCGCTGCTGTCGCTGGTGGACGAGGCGGAGGGCGAGAACGGCGGGCGGCAGGCCGCGCTCGCGCTGCTCGCGGCCGACCCCGACATCGATGCCTTCTGCGTGCCGGTGGACGCCTTTGCCACCGGTGCGGTCGAGGCGGTGCTCGCGTCGGGCCGGCGCATTCCCGACGACGTGATGGTCGCCACGCGCTACGACGGCCTGCGCGCGCGCACCAGCGTGCCGCCGCTCACGGCCGTGGACCTGCACCTGGACCAGGTGGCGCAGCAGGCCATCGCGCTGCTGTTCGACCACCTGCGCGGCGACACCGGCCGGCGCCGCGTCGAGGGGCCCGAGGCGCAGCTGGTGCCGCGCCTGTCATCGGCGCGCCGCCAGCCCTAATTGGCGCGCGACACGCGCCACACCGCATTCCCCACGTCGTCGGCCACCAGCAGCGCGCCGCCCTTGTCGAGCGCCACGCCCACCGGCCGGCCCTGCGCCTTCTCGTCGGCCGACAGGAAGCCCGTGAGCACGTCGACCGGCGGCCCGCTCGGCTTGCCGTTGGCGAACGGCACGAACACCACCTTGTAGCCCGACTTCGGCTTGCGGTTCCAGGAGCCGTGCTCGCCGATGAAGGCGCCGCTCGCGAACGCGGGCGGCATGCCGCGCGGGTCGGAGAACACCAGCCCGAGCGGCGCCACGTGCGAGCCGAGCGCATAGTCGGGCGCGATGGCCTTGGCGACCATCTCGGGGTTCGGCGGCTCGACGCGCACGTCGACGTTGGCGCCGAAGTAGCTCCACGGCCAGCCGTAGAAGGCGCCGTCCTTCACCGAGGTCAGGTAGTCGGGCACCAGGTCGCTGCCGATCTCGTCGCGCTCGTTGACCACCGTCCACAGCGCATTGGTGCCGGGTGCCCAAC
>CAMLCW010000410.1 GCA_946478645.1 uncultured Variovorax sp. | reverse complement strand
GTCGCGGAACTCCTGGTCCTGGATCCAGAAGTCGGCGTAGGTGACGTAGCGGTCGAAGATGTTCTGGCCGTACTCGCTGTAGCTCTCGAGGTAGGCGGTCTGGATCTCCTTGCCGATGAACTCGGCATAGCGCGGCGCCAGCAGCTCCTTGATGTAGCTGATGTACTTCTGCTCGGTCTCGGGCGGGAACTGCTCGCGCTCGATCTGCTGCTCGAGCACGTACATCAGGTGCACCGGGTTGGCCGCGACCTCGGAGCTGTCGAAGTTGAACACCTTCGAGATGATCTTGAACGCGAAGCGCGTGGAGACGCCGCTCATGCCCTCGTCAACGCCCGCGTAGTCGCGGTATTCCTGGATCGACTTGGCCTTGGGGTCGGTGTCCTTGAGGTTCTCGCCGTCATAGACCTGCATCTTGCTGTAGATGCTCGAGTTCTCGGGCTCCTTGAGCCGCGTGAGCACCGAAAACTGCGCCATCATGCGCAGCGTGCCGGGCGCGCAGGGCGCCTCCGCCAGCGACGAGTTGCGCACCAGCTTCTCGTAGATCTTGATTTCTTCCGAGCCGCGCAGGCAGTAGGGCACCTTGACGATGTAGATCCGGTCGAGGAACGCCTCGTTGTTCTTGTTGTTGCGGAAGGCCTTCCACTCGCTCTCGTTGCTGTGCGCCAGCACGATGCCGTCGAACGGAATGGCGCCGAAACCTTCGGTGCCCTTGAAGTTGCCTTCCTGCGTGGCCGTGAGCAGCGGATGCAGGACCTTGATCGGCGCCTTGAACATCTCCACAAACTCCAGCAGGCCCTGGTTCGCGAGGCACAGGCCGCCCGAGTAGGCGTAGGCGTCCGGGTCGTCCTGCGCATAGGTCTCGAGCTTGCGGATGTCGATCTTGCCGACCAGCGAGGAGATGTCCTGGTTGTTCTCGTCGCCCGGCTCGGTCTTGGCCACCGCGATCTGCCGCAGCACCGAGGGGTAGCGCTTGACCACCTTGAACTGGCGGATGTCGCCGCCGTATTCCTCCAGGCGCTTGACGGCCCAGGGCGAGAGGATGCGGTTGAGGTAGCGCCGCGGGATGCCGTATTCCTTCTCGAGGATCTCGCCGTCTTCCACCGCGCTGAACAGGCCGAGCGGCGTCTCGTTGACCGGCGA
Organism: uncultured Variovorax sp.; assembly: GCA_946478645.1. The sequence continues at coordinate 3,346 of CAMLCW010000410.1, read as the reverse complement.
ACCCTGGATCGCATAGAACGGCACCTGCTCCATGAGCTGCTTGAGCCGCTCGGCGATCGAGCTCTTGCCGCCGCCCACGGGGCCGAGCAGGTAGAGGATCTGCTTTTTCTCCTCGAGCCCCTGGGCCGCATGCCGGAAGTACGACACCACCTGCTCGATGGCGTCCTCCATGCCGTAGAACTCCTTGAACGCCGGGTAGATCTTGATGACCTTGTTGGCGAAGATCCGCGAGAGCCGCTGGTCGTTGCGCGTGTCGACCAACTCGGGCTCGCCGATGGCCTTGAGCATGCGCTCCGAGGCGGTGGCGTACGCGGTGGGATCGCGTTTGCAGATGTCGAGGTAGTCCTGCAGCGACAGGACCTCCTCGCGGGTGCGCTCGTAGCGGGCGGCAAAGTTGCTGATCACATCCATGGTCACGCCTCCATCAGGTCTGCGGGTATTCGCCCGAAGCCTGCAGCCGCAATGCGTCGCAACTTTTCAAGGTATGCCCGCCCCATGGCTGCAAGCCGTGGAAAACTCCCTTAAAACACAATCTGCACAAACAGCATAAAGCAAAGAGTGCATCCCGGAATATTGTTTGTTAAATCAGAACCACAGTGCGGAGTAAAGTTCCCTGCACATCGCTGCACCTTTTTTCCAATACGGCTAAATTCCGAGGTTCGGCAAACGCACTTCGCCCCACTCGGGCGCCCGTGAAAATACCTATGGCGAACAGCCTATGCAGTCATTGCATCTTTTCCGGGAGTGCACGCACCTAATGAGCGCTCGACCGCCCAAAACGGACACCTGCCAATAACGCACGGCATGCTGTTTAGGTTTATTGCTCAATCCAGGAATATATAAAAGCAATCCGCACGCCAGGTGTTGATGCGCCGGCGGCGCATGTGGACGTGGGAAAGCGCGCCTACGCGTGGTCGGCGTGCTTCCGGGGAGGATGCAGCAGGCGCGGACACCGCCGGTCACGGCGGCTCGCAACTGTCTGAAAATGCTGGAGAAACTGCTCAGCCGCAGTGCTTGCGGCGGCGGCTCGCGATCGCCCGGCAGGGCGGCCCGTCAGCTGAAGAATTCCTTGGCCTTGTCGAGCCAGCCCTTGTCGGTGGGGCTGTGCTTCTCGCCGCCCTTCTTGAGCGACTCGTCGAGTTCCTTCAGCAGCTTGCGCTGGTGCTCGGTGAGCTTGACCGGCGTCTCGACGCGCACGTGGCAGTACAGGTCGCCGGGGTAGCTCGAGCGCACGCCCTTGATGCCCTTGCCGCGCAGGCGGAACTGCTTGCCGCTTTGCGTGCCGTCGGGAATGTCGATGGCTGCGGCGCCGCTGAGCGTCGGCACGCTGATCTCGCCGCCGAGCGCGGCCGTGGTGATGCTCACGGGCACCACGCAGTGCAGGTCGTCGCCGTCGCGCTCGAACAGTTCGTGCTTCTTGAGCCGGATCTCGATGTAGAGGTCGCCCGGCGGCCCGCCGTTGGTGCCGGGCTCGCCGTTGCCGGTGCTGCGGATGCGCATGCCGTCGTCGATGCCGGCCGGGATCTTGACCTCGAGCGTCTTGTTGTTCTTGATCTTGCCCTGGCCGTGGCAGGTGGTGCAGGGCTCGGGAATGATCTTGCCGCTGCCGTGGCAGGTGGGGCAGGTCTGCTGCACGCTGAAGAAGCCCTGGCGCATCTGCACCGCGCCCGCGCCGTGGCAGGTGGTGCAGGTGATCGGCTTGGTGCCGGGCTTGGCGCCCGAGCCCTTGCAGGTGCCGCAGTCGTCCCAGCTCGGGATGCGGATCTGCGCTTCCTTGCCCTCGGCCGCTTCCTCGAGCGTGATCTCCATGGCGTAGCTCAGGTCGCTGCCGCGGAACACCTGGCGGCCGCCGCTCGTGCGGCCGCGGCCGCCACCGAAGACGTCGCCGAAGATGTCGCCGAAGGCCTCGGCAAAGCCGCCGAAGCCGTCGGCGCCCGGGCCGCCACGCATGTTGGGGTCGACGCCCGCGTGGCCGTACTGGTCGTAGGCCGCGCGCTTCTGGCTGTCGGAGAGCATTTCGTAGGCTTCCTTGACCTCCTTGAACTTGGCCTCGGCGTCCTTGCTGGTGTCGCCGTGGTTGCGGTCAGGGTGGTGCTTCATCGCGAGCTTGCGATAAGCCTTCTTGATTTCTTCCTCGCTCGCGTTCTTGGGGACGCCGAGGGTTTCGTAGTAGTCGCGTTTTGTAGCCATGGCTGGTTCGGTCGGGGCGGGCGTGGCGCCGTTGCTTGAAGCGAGAAAGGCTGGAGCACCCGCTCAGGTGATCCAGCCTTGTGAGAAGGGACCGGGCTCAGTCCTTCTTGACTTCCTTGACTTCGGCGTCGACCACGTTGTCGTCGGCCGAGGCGCTCGCCGCCTGCGCACCGTCCGCAGCGCCGGTGGCGCCGCCTGCCGCACCGGCCGCAGCCTGCGCGTCGGCGTACATCTTCTCGCCGAGCTTCTGGCTCGCGGTCATGAGCGTGTTGGTCTTTTCCTCGATCGCGGCCTTGTCCTCGCCCTTGAGGGCTTCTTCCAGGTCCTTGATCGCGGCTTCGATCTTTTCCTTCTCGCCGGCGTCGAGGCTCTCGCCATGCTCGCCGAGCGACTTCTTCACGCTGTGCACCATGGCTTCGCCCTGGTTGCGCGCCTGCACGATCTCGAGCTTCTTCTTGTCGTCGGCCGCGTTGAGCTCGGCGTCCTTCACCATCTTCTGGATCTCGTCTTCCGACAGGCCCGAGTTCGCCTTGATGGTGATCTTGTTTTCCTTGCCGGTGCCCTTGTCCTTGGCGCCGACGTGCAGGATGCCGTTGGCGTCGATGTCGAAGCTCACCTCGATCTGCGGCGTGCCGCGTGCGGCCGGCGGGATGCCTTCGAGGTTGAACTCGCCGAGCAGCTTGTTGCCCGCGGCGATGTCGCGTTCACCCTGGAACACCTTGATCGTCACGGCCGGCTGGTTGTCCTCGGCCGTCGAGAAGGTCTGCGCGAACTTCGTCGGGATCGTGGTGTTCTTCGTGATCATCTTGGTCATCACGCCGCCCATGGTCTCGATGCCCAGCGACAGCGGGGTCACGTCGAGCAGCAGCACGTCCTTGCGGTCGCCCGAGAGCACCTGGCCCTGGATGGCAGCGCCGACAGCCACGGCTTCGTCGGGGTTCACGTCCTTGCGCGGGTCCTTGCCGAAGAAGGCCTTCACCTTTTCCTGCACCTTGGGCATGCGGGTCATGCCGCCGACCAGGATCACGTCGTTGATGTCGCTCACGCTGATGCCGGCGTCCTTGATGGCCAGGCGGCAGGGCGCGATCGTGCGCTCGATCAGCTCGTCGACCAGGCTTTCGAGCTTGGCGCGGGTGAGCTTGATGTTGAGGTGCTT
>CAMLCW010000409.1 GCA_946478645.1 uncultured Variovorax sp. | reverse complement strand
AGGCGGCCATGAAGGCGGGGATCAGGTCGGCCGGATGCTGGCCATCGGAATCCATCGTGAGCGCGTGCGTGAAGCCGGCCTCGCGCGCGGCCTGCAGCCCATGCAGCACGGCTGCGCCCTTGCCCTGGTTCTCTGGCAACTGCCACACGCGCAGGCCTGGGTCTTGCGCGGCCATCTGCTGCAGCCGCTCGCCGGTGCCGTCGGTGCTGCCGTCTACCACCACCCAGACCGGGCTCCACTGTGCACGGGCCGCCTGGACGGTCGAGAAAAGGCGTTCGCCCGTATTGTAGCTGGGAATCAGGACAAGGTGGGTGCGCGAGGCGTCTGGCATGCGGGGGACGCGTCGGGGGCGCGCTGTTCCATGTGTTGGCGGAAGTACTGCTCGAGTTCGGATTGCAGCACGTCGCTGTTCTGCGTGGGTGCGAAGCGCTGCCCCAGGCGCAGCGTGAAGACGATCGGGAAGGGCGGCAGGCGCCAGATCGGCCAGCCCTTGCTCAGGTAGGGCGTGTCGGTGTCGATGAAAACGGTCTGGATCGGTGCCTGCGCGAGCTTGGCGATCAGTGTCACGCCGGAGCGGAACGGGTTGAGCGGCGGCGTCACCGTGCGCGTGCCCTCGGGAAAGATCACCAGCTGGCCGCCGTTGCGCAGGTCGTTCACTGCGAGCCGCACCATCGTGCGGGCCGATCCGTTGCTGATGTAGCGCGCTAGCCGCGCGCCCGCGCCGAGGAAGATGTTGCGCAGCAGGTCGGCCTTCATGATGCAGGCGCTGCGCGGCAGCCGCGCCACCAGCAGCAGCGCGTCGAGCATGGTCGGGTGGTTGGCGACGAAGATCACGCCGGGCTCGTCGCGCATCGGGTCGAGGCAGCGCGCGTCGATGCGCATCATGCCGGTGGCCGAGGCCACGCCCCAGAACATGCGGTAGGCAAAGGCGATGGTCGCGCGGCCGAGCGTGCGCGCGGGCGCCTCGGGCATCACCGGATAAAGCAGCATCGCGACCAGGTTCCAGGCCAGCGAGATCGACCCCAGGAAGAACAGCAGCGCATAGAGCATCAACGCGAGTGGAACGGCCGTGAGAATGCGCAAGACGCGGTTCATCGCCATGGTGGGTGTCGCCGGTCCCGATCTGGGTTGCGCCGTGTCAGGCCTGCAGCCGACCCGGGGCCACCGCGTGCGCCTCGATCTCCACCAGCAGGTCGCTGCGGCAGATGTCCGCCTCGAGGTAGACCGCATGCCGAACCATCGGCGCGTCGGGGCCGAGTGCCTGCTCGATCTCGTCCTGCACTGCCGGCACGTCGGCCGGATGGCGTACATAGACCACGCAGTCGAGCATCGAAAGCGAGAACGCCGCACGCGCCGGGCCGTTGGCGGCTGCGATGACGGCCTCGAGGTTGCGCAGCGTCTCGCGCGTCTGCTCGCGCACGTCGCCGTGGTGCACGGTCTCGTGGCCCACGATGCTCGCGGTGCCCGAGATGAAGAGCGCCACGTCGCCCAGGCCGATCTCGGCCAGCGCGGCGCGCGAGAAGGTGGGCGAGCGCGGGCCGTAGGTTTCGGGGTAGCGGTAGGCAGAGACCTGGCGCGGGTTCTCGACCGGCAGCGGCGCGGTCTGTCCCGCCAGGAAGCGGATCGACAGCGCGCCCTGGTGGATGCCGAGCGCGCACGCGGCCGGGGCGCCCTCGAAGGCGGCGCGGCCGGCCTCGAGGAAGGCCTCCTGGCGCCCGAGGTTGAACTGCCGGTAGCGTTCGAGACCGCCGCCGTCGGCGTTGATCTGCGGCAGGTAGTTCCAGATGCGCAGCAGGTGCGGCGTGCCGGCCTGCGCGAGGGTCTTGAACAGGTCGCGATAGGCCCGGTGCGCGAGCTCGGCCAGGCCCTGCTGCTCGGTGGCCTCGTCGAGGTCGATGGCGCCGAGCAGCCATTCGCCGTCGCTGCGCCAGCGCGCGATGCCGGTGGTGCCCGATTCGACCGGGCGCGCACCGCCCACGTGCCAGACGTCGGCCATCGCGCCATGCTCGGAGAGCACGCGGGCGTTCACGGTCGGCATCCAGGCCACGCCGTGCGGCGTGCCGTAGCCGAGCGCGGCGAAGGGGGCGCTGCCGCGGGTGGCGAGCGCCAGGCTGTCGGGCAGCGAAAGGCGCTCGACGCGCAGCGCAGAGATGGGCTTCTGTTGCTGCATGCTCAGTCCGCCTTTCCGTCGCCGGCGCCGCCGGGCTTGCGTGCCGTGTATTCGGAGAACACGCCCAGGCTCGCATGGCGGCGCACTTCGGTGAAGCCGGCCGCGCGCAGGGCCTCGAGCACGCGCTCGGGCGGAATGCAGGCCTCGATGGTGTCCCAGTAGTAGCGCCAGAGCTCCGAGGTGTTGCGGCGGCGGCCGACCACGCGCGCGATCAGCGGCACCACCGCGCGCATGTAGCCTTTGAGCAGGGCGGTCGCGATGCGGCCGCGCGGCTTGGTGATCTCGAGCACCACCACCCGGCCGCCGGGGCGCAGCACGCGGTGGAACTCGGTGAAGGCGGCCGCCACGTCGCTGATGTGGCGCATCGCGTAGCCCATGCTCACGAAGTCGCAGCTCGCGTCGGGCCGGGGCAGGGCTTCGGCCACGCCCGGGATCAGTTCCACGCCCGGCAGGTCGACCTGTTCCATCATGCCCGCGCTCGGGTCGACGCCGACCAGCTTGCCGGTGGGGCCGATGATCCGCAGCGCCTCGCGGGCCACCAGTCCGGTGCCGATGCCGACGTCGAGCACTTCCGCGCCCGGCGCGAGCCCGGCCTGCAACAGCGCGGCGCGCCGGTACGACGGGCCGGTGCCGAAGGCGAGCACGCTTTCGATGCGGTCGTAGTCGGCGGCGGTGCTGTCGAAGATGCGCCGCAGGAAAGCCTGGTGCTCTGCCTCGTTCTTGTAGTACAGCGGCAACGGGGTGTGCGGCGGCAGGATGGTCGGATTCCCGGGCCCGACGGAAGGCGATGGCGTCATCGAGGGATTATCACCAAAAGACATGGCCGCTTTTTGGCACCCGCGCGCCGGCCGTTGTGTTCGGCGGACAGTAAACTCGCAACCTGCTCTGTAAACACAAAGATTGCGAGATAGGAAGCCATGGCCGGACACAGCAAATGGGCGAACATTCAGCACCGCAAGGGCCGCCAGGACGAGAAGCGCGGCAAGCTCTGGACCCGCGCCATTCGCGAGATCATGGTGGCCGCGCGCGCCGGCGGCGGTGACCTCAGCGCCAACCCGCGGCTGCGGCTCGCGGTCGAGAAGGCCAAGGCCGTCAACCTGCCGGCCGACACCGTCAAACGCAACATCGACAAGGCCACGGGCAACCTCGAAGGCGTGAACTACGAGGAAATTCGTTACGAGGGGTACGGCATCGGCGGCGCGGCGATCATCGTCGACACCATGACCGACAACCGCGTTCGCACAGTGGCCGAGGTGCGCCATGCCTTCGCCAAGCACGGCGGCAACATGGGCACCGAAGGCTCGGTGGCCTTCCAGTTCAAGCATTGCGGCCAGATCATCTTCGCGCCGGGCACCGACGAGGACAAGGTCATGGAAGTGGCGCTCGAGGCCGGCGCCGAAGACGTCGTCACCGACGACGACGGCGCCATCGAAGTGCTCACCGCGGTGGGTGACTTCGAAGCCGTCAAGGCCGCGCTCGAGGCCGCGGGCCTGGCGCCCGAGGTGGCCGAGGTCACCATGCGCGCCGAGAACACGGTCGACGTCACCGGCGAGGACGCCGCCCGCATGCAGAAGCTGCTCGACGTGCTCGAAGACCTGGACGATGTCCAGGAGGTCTATCACAACGCAGCGCTTTCCGAATGACAGACACGCAACAGCAAAGAACGAAGGCGCGCGCATGAAGGTACTGGTCATCGGGGGAGGAGGGCGCGAGCACGCGCTCGCATGGCGGCTGGCGCAGTCCACCCGTGTGAGCCGCGTCTACGTGGCACCGGGCAACGGCGGAACTGCCAGCGACACGCGCTACGACTGCATCGACATCACCGAGCCCGCCACGCTGCGCGAGTGGGCCGCCAGGGAAAAGATCGCACTCACCGTGGTCGGCCCCGAGGCGCCGCTCGCGGCCGGCGTGGTCGACGAATTCCGCGCCCACGGCCTGCGCATCTTCGGCCCCACGCAGGCGGCTGCCCAGCTCGAGAGCTCGAAGGCCTTCTCCAAGGCCTTCATGAAGCGCCACAAGATTCCCACGGCCGAGTACGAGGCCTTCACCGACGCCGCGGCGGCGCATGCCTACATCGACGCCAAGGGCGCGCCGATCGTCGTCAAGGCCGACGGCCTTGCGGCCGGCAAGGGCGTGGTGGTGGCCATGACGGCCGAGGAAGCGCACGAGGCGGTCGACTTCATGCTGGTCGACAACAAGTTCGGGGTGTCGCACAACGAAGGCGGCGCGCGCGTCGTGATCGAGGAATTCCTGCAGGGCGAGGAAGCCAGCTTCATCGTGCTGTGCGATGGCAAGAACGTCACTGCGCTCGCCACCAGCC
>CAMLCW010000408.1 GCA_946478645.1 uncultured Variovorax sp. | reverse complement strand
GTTGCCGAGGCCCGGCACGGTGCGCAGTTCCTTTTCGACCGCACTCGCGGCGGTGGCGAGCGCAGCCGGGTCTTCGCCGGTGAGAGCCAGGATGTATTTCTCGCCCGAGCCGCCGAGGCCCACGGTGCTGCGCACGCCCGGCAGGGTCTGCATCGTCTCGCGGATCTGGTTCTCGATCACCTGCTTGCGCGGGCGCTCGCCGCGGTCGTCGAGCTTGATCGTGAGCGTGGCCTTGCGGGTCTCGGGCGTGCCGAAGCTCGCGAACGGGTCGCCGCCCGCGCTGCCGCCCGCCACCGTGGTGTAGACGCTCTTCACGTGCGGGATCTGCATCACGCGCTGTCGCGTTTCCTCGGCCGCGGCCGAGGTCTGCGCGAGGGTCGAGCCCGGTGGAAGCGACAGGTACACCTGCGTCTGCGAGTTGTCGTCGGGCGGAATGAAGCCGGTCTTCAGCAGCGGGATCATCGCGAGCGAGCCGAAGAAGAACAGCGTCGCGAAGACCATCGTCTTGAAGCGGTTGTGCGTGCTCCATTCCACCGCGCGCATGTAGGCCTTGAGCCAGCGCGGCTCCTTCTCCTCACCGACGATCGGCTTGAGGATGTAGGCCGCCATCATCGGCGTGAGCATCCGCGCCACCACGAGCGAGGCGAACACCGCGAGCGACGCGGTCCAGCCGAACTGCTTGAAGAACTTGCCCGCCACGCCGCTCATGAAGGCTGTGGGCAGAAACACCGCAATCAGCGTGAAGGTGGTGGCGATCACCGCCAGGCCGATCTCGTCGGCCGCCTCCATGGCCGCCTCGTACGGCGACTTGCCCATGCGCAGGTGCCGCACGATGTTCTCCACCTCGACGATGGCATCGTCCACCAATATGCCCACCACCAGCGAGAGCGCGAGCAGCGAGATCACGTTGACCGAGAAGCCCAGCAGGTGCATGCCGATGAAGGCCGGGATCACCGACATCGGCAGCGCCACGGCCGAGACGAAGGTGGCGCGCCAGTCGCGCAGGAACAGCCACACCACCACCACCGCGAGGATGGCGCCTTCGTACAGCAGGTGCAGCGAGCCGTCGTACTCTTCCTCGACCGGGTCGACGAAGTTGAAGGCCTCGGTCAGCTCGAGATCGGGGCGCTGCGCGCGCATCTCGGCCAGCGCCTGCTGGATCGCGCGGCCCACCTCGACCTCGCTCGCGCCGCGGCTGCGCGCCACTTCGAAGCCGACCACCGGCTTGCCGTTGAGCAGCGCGGCCGCGCGCGGCTCGGCGATGGTGTCGCTGATGCGCGCCACCTGGTCGAGCCGGACGCGGCGGCCGTCCGACAGCGCGATCTGCAGGTCGGCCAGTTCGTCGGCCGACTGCACGGTGGCCAGGGTGCGCACCGGCTGCTCGCTGCCGCCGAGGTCGATGCGCCCGCCGGCGCTTTCGGTCTGCACCTGCCGCAGCTGGCGCGAGATGTCGGCCGCCGTCGCGCCGAGCGCCTGCAGCTTGGCCGGATCGAGGTCGACGTGCACCTGCCGCGTGACGCCGCCCACGCGGTTGACCGCGCCCACGCCGGGCTGCGCGAGCAGCTTCTTGGTGACGTCGTTGTCGACGAACCAGCTCAGCGCCTCGAGGTCCATGCGCGACGAGGCGATGGTGAAGGCCAGCACCGGCTGGGCCGCGAAGTCGAGTTTGGTGACGACCGGGTCACGCACGTCGGCAGGCAGGTCGGAGCGCACCTTCTGCACCGCCGAGCGCACGTCGTCCACCGCTTCCTGCACCGGCTTCTCTAGGCGGAACTCGATGATCAGCGTGACCGCGCCGTCCTGCACCTTGGTGGTGATGTGCTTCAGGCCCTGGATGGTGGCGATGGAGTTCTCGAGCTTGCGCGCGACGTCGTTCTCGAGCTGCGAAGGCGCCGCACCGGGCAGCGCCGCCGAGACCGTGACGGTCGGCAGGTCGATGTCCGGGAAGTTCTGCACCTTCATCGCGTTGAAGGACAGCAGCCCGCCGAAGGTGAGCAGCACGAACAGCATCACCGCCGGGATTGGGTTGCGGATGGACCATGCGGAAACGTTCATGGCCGTGCCTTGGTTGCGTTCGCGGCCGGCGCCGATGCGGCGGCGGCGGGTGCGGGCGCGGCAGCTTCCACCACGCGCACGAGGTCGCCGTCGTTCAGGAAGCCCGCACCCTGCACCACGACCTGGGCCCCCTCGGGCAGCTCGCTCGTGATCTCCACGCGCTCGCCGACGCGCCGGCCGGTCTGCACCTTGAGCTGCCGCACGCGGTTGTCGGGCTGCAGGACGAACAGGTTGTTGAAGCCGTCGCGCGGGACGATGGCGTTCTGCGGCACGGTCGGCGCGGTGCTGCGGCCGAGCTCGAATTCGCCGCGCGCGAACATGCCGGCCTTGAGGCCGGTGTTCTGCTGCACGCTCGGCAGATCGACGTAGACCAGCGCCGCGCGGGTCTGCGGATCGACCGTGGGCGCGATGCTGCGCACCTTGCCGCGCACCTGGGCGCCGCTTGCGCCGACCACGAACACCGGCATCCCCACGGCGATGCGGCTCAGCTCGGCCGAGGTGACCTCGGCGCGCCATTCGAGCCGGCCCTGGCGGATCAGCCGGAACAGCTCGGCACCGGCCGCCACCACGCTGCCGACGGTGGCGGTGCGCGACGAGATCACGCCGTCGTCGGGCGCCAGCACCTGCGTGTTGCGCCCGCGCACCTGCTGCGCCTTGAGCACGGCCTCGGCCGCCTCGACGCGCGCGCCGGCGGTCTGGGCGCTGGTCTGGTACTGGTTGATCTGCTGCTGGCTCAGTGCGCCCGTGGCCTGCAGCGTGCGGGCGCGCGCGGCGTTGGCGGCTGCATCGGCGGCCGTGGCCCTGGCCTCGGCCAGCGAGGCGCGCGCCTGGGCGATGTCGGCCTGCACCGTCTCGGGCGAGAAGACCGCGAGCACCTGGCCCTTCTTGACCATGTCGCCCACGTTCACGCGCACCTCGGCCAGCCGCAGGCCGTTCGACTCGGAGCCGACCAGCGCCTCCTGCCAGGCGGCCACGTTGCCGTTGGCGGAAAGCGTAAGTGCGAGTTCGGTCGGCTCGGGCCTGCCGACGGTGACGGTCAGCGTCGGCCGGGCGGCCGGCGCCGCGGCGCCGTCGGCGGCCTTGCCGGCTTCGTCGGCCGGCTTGCGCATGAACCACACGCCGGCGGCCACGAGGATCAGGAGCGCCAGCAGTGCGATGGCGAGGGTGGAACGCTTGATTCTTTTCATGGCGACGTCGCGACCTTGCCGGCCGGGTTGGAAGTCATTGATGGAGTTGCCTCGGGGCGGCGCCAGCCGCCGCCCATCGAGCGGTAGAGCGAGACCCAGGCTTCGGTGCGCTCGCGTTGCAGCGACACGCGCGCGGTCTGGGCGGCGAACAGCGTGCGGCGCGAATCCTCGAGCTCGAACAGGCTCGCCAGGCCGCTCTGGTAGCGTGCCTGCGTGGCATTGAACGAGGCCTGGTAGTTCTGCACCGCGGTATCGGCGTCGGTCGCGCGCGCGTTGGTGGCGTCGAGGTTGACCAGCGCCTCCTCGACCTCGCGCACGGCCTGGCGCACATTGGCCCGGTAGAGCGCCACGGCTTCGGTGTAGCGCGCTTTCGCGGCGTCGGCGTTGGCGCGGCGCGTGCCGCCGTCGAACAGCGGCACGCTGAGCGCCACCGGGCCGATGGTCCAGGTGTCGAGCGATTCGCGGAAACCGCTGGTGCGGATCTGCAGGCGCCCGATCGACCCCGTGAGCGACAGCCGCGGATAGCGCGCGGCCTCTGCTGCACCCACGTCGGCGCTCGCGGCGGCCACGCCGAGTTCGGCGGCGTAGACGTCGGGGCGCTGCGACAGCGCCTCGGCCGGCACGCTCGCGACGCTGCCCACGGCCGGCAGCGCACGCTGTGGCGGCGCGGCGGCGAGCTTGCCTTCGAGCGTGCGCTCGTCGATCCCGCTGAGCGCGACCAGCGCCTTGCGCTGCACCGCGCAAAGGGCGCGCTGCTGCGTGAGGCGGCCCGAGGCGTCGGAGGCGCTGGCACGCGCCAGCGCGGCGTCGGCCGGTGCGGTGAAGCCTGCGCGCGCCGACAGGTCGGTGAGCCGGGCCGTTTCGCCGCGCGAGCGGGCGTCGGATTCGGCCACGCGCAATTGCTGCTGGCAGGCACGCTCGGCGAAATACGCATTCGCGGTTTCGGCGGCCACCGCCACGCGCGCGTCGTGCCATTTGGCGTCGGCGCTTTCCTGGCGCCGCTGGGCGGCGTCGCGGTCGGCGCGCAACCGGCCGAACAGGTCGATCTCCCATTGCGACTGGAGGCCGGCCTGCAGCGTGGTGAGCGGTGCCATCGCCGCGGCGCTGGCGCCGGAAGCGCCGGCCGTGCTGCCCGCGCTGGCGCCCGCGCCCGCGCCGCTGGCGCCGAACGACGAGCCCGAGACGCCGCGGCTCGCCGACAGCGAGCCATCGAGGTTGGGAACGAGCGCCGCGCCCGCCGCCACGCGGGTCGAGCGCGCCTCGGCCACG
>CAMLCW010000407.1 GCA_946478645.1 uncultured Variovorax sp. | reverse complement strand
CCGGGCCCCCCCCGCGCCCCCCCCCGCGACCCGGTGGCGCCGAAGCCGCGTGCGGAGGCCGCCGGTGGGGCGCGCCAGTCCGCACGGGAGCCGCAGCCCGACGAGGTGCTCGAGGCCGAGACCGTGGCACCCGCCGGCGACGGCGACGGCGACCCGGCGGCGCCGCGCAAGCGCCGGCGCCGCCGCAAGCCCCGCAGCGACGGTGCCGCCAGTGGTGAAAGCGGCGCAGGCGCCGCGTCCGAATGACACGCCCGAACAAAGGCACGACCCCGCGCCCCCGGCCGCCGGCCAGGGCGCCGTCCAGGCCCGCGCCGGCAGCCCGCCGCCCGCGCGAGGACTACCCGACCGTGCAGGCCTTCGTGGCCATCGGTGCCAACCTCGGCGACGCCCGGGCGGCCGTGGTGGCCGCCATGGACGCGATCGGCGGCATCGAGCGCACGGTGGTCACGGCACGGTCGTCGCTCTACCGCAGTGCGCCGGTCGATGCGGAAGGCCCCGACTACATCAACGCCGTGGTGGCGGTGCGCACCGGGCTCACGGCCGAGGCCTTCCTGTCGGAGCTGCATTTGCTCGAGGCGCAGGCCGGGCGCGAACGGCCGTTTCCCAACGCGCCGCGCACGCTCGACCTCGACCTGCTGATGCACGGCAACACCGTCAAGGACACGCCCGCGCTGAGCCTGCCGCACCCGCGGATGCGCGAGCGCGCCTTCGTGCTCAAGCCCCTCGCCGAGATCGCGCCCGACAAGGTGCCGCGCGCGGCGCTGGCGCGTGTTTCGTCGCAAGCCATCGAGCGCATCCGCGACTGAAGCGGCGCGGACGGAGCCCCCGTTCTCAGGGGGCCTTCGGTTTGCCCATTACACTTGCGCGGTTTTTCATCACGTTGTCACATGCGTGTGGCAACCGCGAACCCAGGAGAGCGCCATGTTCGGCAAGCTGCTGCCCCGCGAGGGGAATTTTTTCGAGATGTTCAACCAGCACGCCGAGCGCATCGTCGAAGCGGCGCGGGCGTTCGAGCAACTCGTGGCCAACTACAGCGACGTGCACCTGCGCGAGCAGTACAACCGCGACGTCGACAATGCCGAGCGCGCGGCCGACCGCGTGACGCACGACGTCAACCGGCTGATCCACAAGACCTTCATCACGCCCATCGACCGCGAGCAGATCCACAAGCTCATCAACACGATGGACGACGTGGCCGACCTGATCCAGGACTCGGCCGAGACCATGGCGCTGTATGACGTGCGCCACATGACCGAGGAGATCGTGCGCCTCACGGCCTTGTGCGTGAAGTGCTGCGACCGCCTGAAGGATGCCGTCAAGTTCCTCGGCAAGATCGCCGATCCGCTGGTGGCCGAGGCCACGCTCAAGACCTGCGAGGAAATCGACCGCCTCGAGTCGGATGCCGACCGCGTGATGCGCAGCGCCATGAGCAAGCTGTTCCGCGAGGAGCCCGACGTGCGCGAGGTGATCAAGCTCAAGGCCATCTACGAGCTGCTCGAGACGATCACCGACAAATGCGAGGACGTGGCCAATGTGATCGAGGGCATCGTCCTCGAGAATTCCTGAGCGGCGGCCCTCGATGGAAACGATCCAGGTCGCCCTCTGGGTGGTGATAGTGCTGGTCGCGCTCGCGATCCTGTTCGACTTCATGAACGGCTTCCACGACGCCGCCAACTCGATCGCGACGGTGGTGTCCACCGGCGTGCTCAGGCCGGGGCAGGCCGTGGTGTTCGCGGCGTTCTTCAACCTGATCGCCATCTTCGTGTTCCACCTGAGCGTGGCGGCGACGGTGGGCAAGGGCATCGCCCAGCCGGGCGTGGTGGACGTGCACGTGGTCTTCGGCGCGCTCGTCGGCGCGATCAGCTGGAATCTCGTCACCTGGTACTACGGCATCCCGAGCAGCTCGTCGCACGCGCTGATCGGCGGCATCGTCGGCGCGGTGATCGCCAAGACCGGCACCGGCGGCCTCGTGGCCTCGGGCATCTGGAAGACCGTGGCCTTCATCTTCGTGTCGCCGGTGCTCGGCTTCCTGCTGGGCTCGCTGATGATGGTGCTGGTGGCCTGGGGCTTCCGGCGCGCCACGCCCTCGCGCGTGGACCGGTGGTTCCGGCGGCTGCAGCTGGTCTCGGCCGGCGCCTACAGCCTGGGCCACGGCGGCAACGATGCGCAGAAGACCATCGGCATCATCTGGATGCTGCTGATCGCCACCGGCTACGCATCGACGAGCGACAGCGCGCCGCCCAGCTGGGTGGTCATCAGCTGCTATGCGGCCATTGCGCTGGGCACCATGTTCGGCGGCTGGCGCATCGTGAAGACCATGGGCCAGAAGATCACCAAGCTCAAGCCCGTGGGCGGCTTCTGCGCCGAGACCGGCGGCGCGATCACGCTGTTCCTCGCGACCGCGCTCGGCATTCCCGTGTCGACCACCCACACGATCACCGGCGCGATCGTCGGCGTGGGTGCGACCCAGCGCGCGAGCGCGGTGCGCTGGGGCGTGGCGGGGAACATCGTGTGGGCCTGGATCTTCACGATCCCGGCGTCGGCCTTTGTCGCCGCGATCGCCTACTGGGTGAGCTGGCAGATCTTTTGACGCCCCCCGCAGGGGTTACTGCGAGATCTTCCGGCCTTCCTCGATCTGGTGCTCGAAGTAGCGCTGGAAGCTGAACACGATGCTCGACATGAGCACCGTGCTGCCGAAGAACAGCGCCAGCACCACGGCGCCGATCGTGGCCCAGTTGGTGCGGCCCGGTTCGGCGTCGGCGGGTGCGCCGGCGTTGAAGCGGGCATTCCATTTTTCGGGCGTCATGAGGCCGTAGATGATCGCCATCAGCGCGCAGCCCGCGATGGTGAAGCCCAGCAGCGGGATCAGCACCCAGCTCCAGCCGTCGTCCACGCCGTACATGCGCACGCGCTCCATGCCGTAGAGGCCGAGTGCGGTGGGAATGGGCAGCAGCCATCCGAGCCAGTCGCCGAGCCCGCGCAGGTAGAAGCGGTGCAGGCCGAACGGGCCGCCCAGGAAGGAGAGCCAGGCGGCGATGGTCTTGTTTTTCATTCGGGTCGGGTGGTGCTGCCTTCGCCGAGCACCTTTTCCATCAGCACCACGTCGCGCCATTCGCCGAACTTCCAGCCGCAGTCCTTGAGCACGCCGACGTGCGTGAAGCCCTGCGCGCGATGCACGCCGACCGAGCCGGCGTTGGCCGAATCGCCGATCACCGCGATGAGCTTGCGAATGCCCGCGGCTTCGGCGGCCTCCGACAACGCCGCCAGCAAGCGGCTGCCGAGCCCGCGCCCGCGTGCCGCTTCGGCCAGGTAGATCGAGTCCTCGGCCGAGTAGCGGTAGGCGGGCCGGGGTTTGAACCAGTTGCAGTAGGCAAAGCCCAGCACCTCGCCGGCCTCTTCGGCGACCAGGTAGGGCAGGTTCTTGCCGAGCACGTCGGCACGGCGCGCGGCCATGTCGGAGGCCGTGGGCGGCTCGGTCTCGAAGGTGCCAGTGCCATTCAGCACGTGGTGCGCATAGATCGCGGTGATGGCCGCGACGTCTTCGTCGCGGCTGGGTCGGATGGTGATGGTCATGCAGGTGGGAAACGGGAGACGCAGTGGGGCCTGAATTTCAGTGAAAGCGGTTCGGGCTATAATCGCGGGCTTTTCAGCGTGTCGCTGGCCGGGTGGCCATGTCGCGTGTCTCGACGCTGAAAGAACTCTGTGAGCGGGCTTCTTGTTAAACATACGGGCCCGCTGCACCACCCAAGGATAAATCATGGTCGTCATTCGACTCTCCCGCGGCGGCTCGAAAGGCCGTCCGTTCTTCAACATCGTCGTGTCGGACAAGCGCGTTCGCCGCGATGGCCGTTTCATCGAGCGCCTGGGTTTCTACAACCCGACCGCCAAGGAAAACGAAGAAAGCATCCGCATCGCCCAGGACCGCCTCGCGTACTGGAAGAGCGTCGGCGCACAGGCTTCGCCCACGGTCCTGCGCCTGATCAAGCAAGCTGCAGCCGCAGCACCCAAGGCCGCGGCCTGAGCCTGAAGCCTTTCGCACGGCCATGCTGCCCGCACTCGAAACCGCCGAATTGCCGGCGGACGCGATCGAGGTAGGACGCATCGCCGATGCCTGGGGCATCAAGGGCTGGTTCAAGGTCCTGCCCCACAGCGCCCAACCCGAGGCGCTTTTTTCTTCCAAGCGCTGGTTTCTGCAGGCGCCCGGCGCCGCCACCAACGCTGCGTTCCGGCTCGCGATCCGCGAAGCCAAGGAACATTCCGACTGCATCGTCGCCTCGTCCGAGGACGTGCCCGACCGCAATGCGGCCGAGGCGCTTCGCGGCGCGCGCGTGTTCGTGCCGCGTTCGAGCTTTCCCACCGCGGGCGATGACGAGTACTACTGGGTCGACCTGATCGGCCTTTCGGTCGTCAACCGCGAGGGCGTGGTGCTCGGCACCGTGCGCGAGCTGCTTGCGACCGGGCCGCAAACCACGCTGGTCCTCGCCGCCGAGGAAGACGGCAAGGCGATCGAGCGCATGGTG
>CAMLCW010000406.1 GCA_946478645.1 uncultured Variovorax sp. | reverse complement strand
GAACGCATCGCGCGCGCCTTTCCCAACGCCTGCATGATCGCGTCGATCCACCGGCTGAGCCTGCTCGACCGCTTCGACACCGTGGTGGTGATGGAAGCCGGCCGGGTGATCGACGCGGGCACGCGGGAGGCCGTGCTGGCGCGGCAGCCGCTGCTGCAGCGGCTGGTGGGGCCCGAGCGCGCCGCGGACGTCGCCTGAGCGGGCGCGCCGAACGCCTCGACGCGTGCGGTGGTGGATGAACTCAGGCCGCCTGCGCCGCGGTGGCCGGCGCGGCGTCGGTGCCGGCCGCGGCGAGCAGCCGCCGCGCGCGCTCGGCCACCACCTCGGCGGTCAGCCCGAAGAGCCTGAAGAGCTCGCCGGCCGGTGCCGATTCGCCGAAGCGGTCGAGGCCGACCACGTCGCCGTGCTCGCCGACGAACTTCCACCACAACCCGGTGCTGCCGGCCTCGACCGCGAGCCGCGGCAGGTGGCGCGGCACCACGGCGCGGCGCCAGGCGGCGTCCTGGCGCTCGAACAGGTCCATGCACGGCACCGAGACCACGCGCGCCGCGATGCCGTCCTGCGCGAGCAGCGTGGCGGCGGCCAGTGCCACGGCCACTTCGGAGCCGCTCGCGAGCAGCGCCACGCGCTCATCGTCGGGCTGCCGCAGCACATAGGCGCCGCGCGCCATCGCCTCGGTGCGCGGCGCGCCGCCCTCGCCCGCATGCGGCAGCGCCTGCCGCGTCAACAGGAGGCAACTCGGCCCGTCGCTGCGCCGCAGCGCCTCGCGCCAGGCCACCGCAGTTTCGGCGGCGTCGGCCGGCCGCCAGACGTCGACGCCCGGGATCAGCCGCAGGCTCGAGGCATGCTCCACCGGCTGGTGCGTGGGGCCGTCCTCGCCGAGGCCGATGGAGTCGTGGGTGAAGACATAGACCACGGGCAGCTTCATCAGCGCCGACATCCGCACGCCATTGCGCGCGTAGTCCGAAAAGGCCAGGAAGGTGCCGCCGAAGGGGCGGAAGCCGCCATGCAGCGCGAGCCCGTTCATGATCGCCGCCATGCCGAACTCGCGCACACCGTAGTGCACGTGGTTGCCGGTACCGTCGCCCTTGAGCGCGCGGTGGCCCTTCCAGTCGGTGAGGTTCGAGCCGGTGAGGTCGGCCGAACCGCCGATCAGCTCGGGCATGGCCGGGCCGACTTCGTCGAGCACCTGCTGCGAGGCCTTGCGCGTGGCGACGGCCGCGCGGCGCTGTTCGGCGCCCGACACCGCCGCGGCCAGCGCGGCCTCGGCTTCCTGCGTCAGCGGTGCCGCACGGCGGTGGCGCCGCAGCAGCTCGCGCGCGAGCGCCGGATGTTCGTCGGCATAGGCCGCAAAGCGCGCATCCCAGGCGCGGTGCAGCGCCCCGCCCCATTCGCGCGCCGACCAGGCCTCGGCAATGCGGGGCGGCACCTCGAAGGGCGCGGCCTGCCAGCCGAGCGCCTCGCGCGTGAGCGCGATCTCGGCCTCGCCGAGCGCCTCGCCGTGCGCCTTCGCGGTGCCCGCGCGGTTCGGCGAGCCGTGGCCGATGCGCGTGCGGCAGCACACCAGCACCGGCCGGTCGGCCGCGGTGGCCTTGGCGATGGCCGCGTCGAGCGCCGCGGCATCGTGGCCGTCGACGCCGCGCAGCACGGTCCAGCCGTAGGCCTCGAAGCGGCCCGGCGTGTCGTCGCCGAACCAGCCCTTCACGTCGCCGTCGATCGAGATGCCGTTGTCGTCGTAGAAGGCCACGAGCTTGTGCAGCCGCCAGGTGCCCGCGAGCGAGCAGGCTTCGTGGCTGATGCCTTCCATCAGGCAGCCGTCGCCGAGGAAGACGTAGGTCCGGTGATCGATCACCGCGTGCCCGGGCCGGTTGAACTCGTCGGCGAGCAGTTTCTCTGCCAGCGCCATGCCGACCGCGTTGGCGATGCCCTGCCCCAGCGGTCCGGTGGTGGTCTCCACGCCGGGCGTGAGGCCGAACTCGGGATGCCCCGGCGTGCGCGAGTGCAGCTGCCGAAAGCGCCGCAGTTCGTCCATCGGCAGCGCATGGCCGCTCAGGTGCAGCAGCGCGTAGAGCAGCATCGAGCCGTGGCCGTTCGACACCACGAAGCGGTCGCGGTTGAGCCAGCCCGGGTCGGCGGGATCGTGCCGCAGCCGATGCCGCCACAGCGCCTCGGCGATGTCGGCCATGCCCATCGGCATGCCGGGGTGGCCCGAGTTGGCCGCCTGCACGGCGTCCATCGCGAGCACGCGGATGGCATTGGCGCACGCGGCGCGCAGTTCGAGGGTGTCTGTCGTTGTCGTCATGCGGTGGTCCTAAGGCAGGTGCTAGATGGCAGAGGCCTTCCTGCGCCGCTCCATGAGGCGCAGGATCATCGGCGTGAAGATCAGCTGCATCGCGAGCTCCATCTTTCCGCCCGGCACCACGAGCGTGTTGGCGCGCGACATGAACGAGTCGTGCAGCATGCTCAGCAGGTAGGGAAAGTCGAAGCCCGCGGGGTTCGCGAAGCGGATCACCACCAGGCTCTCGTCCGGGCTCGGGATGGTGCGCGCGATGAACGGGTCGGAGGTGTCGACCACCGGCACGCGCTGGAAGTTGATGTGCGTGCGCGTGAACTGCGGGCAGATGTAGTGCACGTACTCGTGCATGCGGCGCAGGATCACGTCGGTCACGGCCTCGGTCGAATAGCCGCGCGTGTGCTTGTCGCGGTGCAGCTTCTGGATCCATTCGAGGTTGATCACCGGCACCACGCCGATCAGCAGGTCGACGTGCCGCGCGATGTCGACCTTCTCGGTGGTCACGCCGCCGTGCAGGCCCTCGTAGAACAGCAGCTCGCTGGGCGCCAGCGTCTGCCAGCGCGTGAAGGTGCCGGGCTCCTGCGCGAAAGGCGCGGCCTCCTGCGCGTCGTGCAGGTACTTGCGGCTCTGGCCGACGCCGGCCTCGGCATAGTCGCGGAACAGCGCCTCGAGTTCGGCGAACAGGTTCGCGTCCTCGCCGAAGTGGCTGAAGTTGCGGTTGCCCGCGGCCTCTGCCTCGGCCATCGCAGCCTTCATCGCCTGGCGGTCGTGGCGGTGGAAGCTGTCGCCCTCCACGATGGCCGCCTGGATGCGCTCGCGCCGGAAGATGTTCTCGAAGGTCCGCGTGACGGAGGTGGTGCCCGCGCCGGACGAGCCGGTGATGGCAACGATGGGATGCTTGGCTGACATGGTGGCCCCGGAAGTGAAGAGGAACGGCGGGCGTTCAGGCCGCGGTCGCGAACAGGCCGCGCTTGCCGAAGAGCGGCGCCTGGTAGTTGTCCTGCGGCTCGTCGTTGTGGTAGGCCTCCACGCGCGCCACCTCTTCCGACGAGCCAAAGACCAGCCCGATGCGCTGGTGGATCGAGTCGGGCGCGACATCCATCAGCCGCCTGCGCCCTGTGCTCGCCATGCCGCCGGCCTGCTCGACCAGGAACGAGACCGGATTCGCCTCGTAGAGCAGCCGCAGGCGCCCCGCGCGGCCCGACTCCTTGCTGTCGCGCGGGTACATGAAGACGCCGCCGCGCATCAGGATGCGGTGCGTCTCGGCCACCAGCGACGCGATCCAGCGCATGTTGAAGTCCACGCCGCGCGGCCCTTCCCTGCCCGCCAGGGCCTCGTCGACATAGCGCTTCACGGCCGGCTCCCAGAAGCGGCTGTTCGAGGCATTGATCGCGAACTCGCGCGTCTGCTGCGGAATGCGCAGGTTCGGATGGCTCAGCACCCATTCGCCGAGCTGCGGATCGAGCGTGAACGCATGCGTGCCGTTGCCGAGCGTCAGCACCAGCATCGTCGAGGGGCCGTAGATCGCGTAGCCGGCGCCGACCTGCGCCGTGCCGGGCTGCAGGAAGTCCTCGGGCCTGGCATCCGCCTCGGGCGTGGGTGCGCGCAGGATCGAGAAGATGCTGCCCACCGCCACGTTGACGTCGATGTTCGACGAGCCGTCGAGCGGATCGAACAGCAGCAGGTACTTGCCGCGCGGGTATTGCGGCGGCGGCACGTAGGGCGCCTCCATTTCCTCCGACACCATGCCCGCGACGTGGCCGCCCCATTCGTTGGCGCGCAGGAACATCTCGTTGCTCAGCACGTCGAGCGTCTTTTGCGCCTCGCCCTGCACGTTCTGCGTGCCCGCGCTGCCGAGCACCTCGCCCAGGGCGCCGAGCGCGACCTTGCGCGAGATCGCCTTGCAGGCGAGCGAGACGTCGGTGATGAGCGCGTTGAGCGCGCCCGTCGCGCCGGGATGCCGGCGCCGTTCCTCGATGATGTACTGCGTCAGCGTGGCCTTGCCGGCGATGGGCATGTTCGTCTCCTGGTTGGATCGGTCATCGACTCGTCGTGCTCTCTTCTTCATCCTCGCGATGGCGCCCGCTGCGCAGCGTCAGCGCAAGCAGCAGTTGCTGCGGCGTCGCGATGCGCCAGCACGGCAGCGTGGCCGCCGCGATCGCCTCGCCGGCCGCATGGCCGCCGTAGCCCCAGGCGACCAGCGCCGCGGGCGCGCCGGCCGCCTGCGCGGCCCGCAGGTCGGCCTCGCCGTCGCCCACCATCAGCAGCCGCGCGGGCGCCAC
>CAMLCW010000405.1 GCA_946478645.1 uncultured Variovorax sp. | reverse complement strand
GGCAGGAAGAACTTGTCGAAGCGCTCCATCACCACGCGCCGGCCGGCCTGGAACTCGACCAGCTTGAACGGCCCGGAGCCAACCACGTCCTGGCTGTTGCGCGGATGGTTCTTGAGGTCGGTGCCGTCGCCGTAGATGTGCTTGGGCAGGATCGGCGCGAGCGCGGGGCTCATGGCCAGCAGGATCGCCGGGTGCGGCGTGTTCATGCGGATGATGGCCGTGTGCGCATCGGGCGTGTCGACCTTCTCGACCGGTGCCAGCATGGTCTGAAACGGATGGTTGGCCTTGATCGCCATGATCGAGAACGCCACGTCGGCCGAGGTCACGGGCTTGCCGTCATGGAACACCGCGTTCTTGCGCAGGTTCAGCGTGAGCGACATGCCGTCGTCGGCGAGCTTCCACGACTCGGCGAGGTAGGGCTGCGGATTCCACTTGTCGTCGTAGCGCAGCGGGCTCGCGAACAGCTGCGCCGAGGGAATCGCAGTGGCCGTGCCCGACTGGACCGCGCCGTTCAGGTGGCGCGGCACCTGGGTGTAGCCCACCACGAGCGTGCCGCCGCGCTTGGGTTCCTGCGCGGTGGCAGCCAAGGGGAGCAGCGCACTGGCGCCGAGCACTGCGGCCGACAAAATCGCGGCGCGACGGTTGGATTTGAAACGGAACATGGACTGACCTCCTGAACTTCTGGATCGTTGAACGCCCTTACGGGGCACCGCTCGACGATAGGCGCAGCGCAATCGTTGCCGAAGAGCCAACTGCGTGCAAATTGAAGAGCCAGAAGGCACGGGTTTGCCCCGTTGTGTGGCGGCGCAATGCGCCACTTCGGTGAATGTGCACCGCGGGTGCGCGGTGCAGTTGTTAACTTCTACTTCTCGTCGCGCAGCCAGTACCACTTGTAGAGCATGCGTTGGCCGATGCGGCGGAACGGCGCGAAGGCGGGCGACTCGACCAGCCCGAGCACGTTCGGAAAGGGCAATGGCGAGCGGTAGATCGGCAGCTCGAACACCTCGCGCCCGCCGTCCTTGCCGGCGATGCGCTCGGCCAGGCGCTTGCCGGCCCAGGTCGAGAACGAGACGCCGTTGCCGCCATAGCCCACCGCATACCAGATCGACTTGTCGCCGTCGGGCTGCGCGATGCGCGGCATCATGTCGTGGCTCACGTCGACCCAGCCCCACCACGAGTAGTCGATGCGGATGCCCGCGAGCGGCGGGAACTTGCGCGCGATCGCGTCGGTGAGCAGCTTCAGGTGCATCGGATGCTCGGCGTCGGCGCCGCTGACCGCGCTGCGGCTGCCGATCTGCAGCCGGTTGCCCTTGAGCAGCCGGTAGTAGAAGCGCAGCGTGCGCGTGTCGGTCAGGAAGGTCAGCGACTTGAAGTTGGTGGCCTGCAGTTCCGACTCGGTCAGCGGCCGCGTGACCACCGAGTTGGAAAGGATCGGCATGATGCGGTTCTTCAGCGCCGGGTTCAGCGCCTGGCCGGTGTAGCCGCCGGTGCACACCGCCACACGGCGCGCGCGCACCACGCCGCCGGGTGTGCGCAGGTGGTGCACGCCGTCGATCGTCTGCCAGCCTTGCACCGGGCTCGAGGTGTGCACCGTCACGCCGAGCTCGCGCGCCTTCTGCAGCAGGCCGAAGGTGAACTTCAGCGGATGGATGCCCACGCCCTCGGGTTCGAACAGGGCGCCGCAGGCCTCGCGCTCGTCGCAATAGTCGCTTCGCACCTCGTCGGCCGTGAGCATGCGCGTGCCATACCCGAACTGCTCACGCATCAGGCGTGCCTCGGCTTCGAGCACCGGAAGCTTTTCGGGCCGGTGCGCCACATAGAGATGGCCGCCGTCGAAGGCGTCGCAATCGATCTGGGTGGTGAGATGGCGGAAGTTCTCGAAGCCGCCGCGGATCTCGGCGTCGAGCCGCCGCGCGGTGTCGAGACCCCAGCGCTCGATCCATTGCGAGCGCTTGAGCCGGCCGCTCGCGTTCTGCCCCTGGCCGCCGCTGCGGCTCGAGCAGCCCCAGGCGGCCTGGTTGGCCTCGAGCACCGTGGCGCGTATGCCGTGCTCTTGCGCGAGGTAGAGCGCGGTCGACATGCCCGTGGCGCCCGAGCCGATGATGGCCACGTCGACATCGATGTCGTTGTGCAGCGGGCCGTCGTCGGCGGGCGGCGTGCCGGCGCTCGCCACCCACCAGGTGGGCGCATAGGCGCGGCCCGCTCCGGGGTCGGGCGCCACCAGCGGGTCGTAGCGCGGGTCGTACGGGCGGCCCGCGGGCTGCTGCGGTTCGGGCGACGCCGATGAGAACGAGGCGGTGCCGGAGGGCATGTTCATGGGATGGCTCCGCGGGCGGCTACTTGGCGGCGGGCAGGTTGGGGCGAGCCTTGCGGAACACGTTCTTCAGGTGGATCTTTCCGCCGCGGAACGTGAAGACGTCGATGCCGTCGCTCTCGATGCGGCTGCCGTCGGCCGCGGTGCCGGTGAAGGTCCATTGCGAGGTGCCGAAGTCGCCGTGCACGAAGTGCTTGCCGTTGTTCCATTGCGCATCGGGCACCGCCTCCCACGCTGCCGCGAAGGCGCGGCGCACCGCTTCGGTGCCGACGTGGCGCGTGCCGCAGGCGTCGGGGCCGGCGGCGGTCTGGAAGATGCAGTCCTCGGTCATGAAGGACATCAGTGCATCGATGTCGTGGCGATTCCAGGCGTCGCTGAACGCGGCGAGGGTGTCGGCGGTGACCGTGGAGGAATCGGGCGAGGCAGAGGGAGTGGAAGAAGGCAGTGCAGTCACGCAGGGGCTCCGGAATTGAATGCTGCAAGCGTAGGCAGCGCGCCGGCCGCGCGATAGGGCCAGATGGGGGGATTCGACCGAGCCAGAACGCTGCGCTTGCCCTAAACTGCGGCGCCTATGGCCAACCACCGTGCGACCCAGTGGGCGCAGCTTTTCGCGCTGCCCGACCAGCCCGCCCTGCCGCTGCAGGCCCGCTTGCGCGCCGCGGTCGTGCAGGCGATCCTCGAAGACCACCTGAGTCCCGGCGCGTCGCTGCCGTCGTCGCGCGAACTGGCCGCGCTGCTCGGCCTGAGCCGCAACACGGTCACTTCGGCCTACCTGCAGCTGATCGACGAAGGCTTCCTCGAGGCGCGTCCGCGCAGCGGCGTGTTCGTGGCGCGCGATGCCCGCCCGCTGTCGGCCGCGCACGCCGAGCCGCTGGTGGGGCGCAGCGGCCAGTCGAGCCAGCCGCCCGACTGGTCGGCACGCGTGCTGCGTTCGCTGCAGGACAAGCCCACGCTCTCCAAGCCCGACCGCTGGCGCGACTATCCGTACCCGTTCGTCTACGGCAACTACGACCCGCAGCTCTTCCCGACCGAAGACTTCCGTGAATGCTGCGCGCGCAGCCTGGCGCGCTCGCAGCTGCCGCACTGGACACCCGACTTCGAGACCGACGACGTGCCCGAGCTGATCGAGCAGATCCGCACGCGGCTGCTGCCCAAGCGCGGCGTGTTCGCGCTGAAGGAAGAGATCCTCGTGACGCTCGGTGCGCAGCATGCGTACTACCTGCTGGCCGATGCGCTGTTCGGAGAGAACACCCGCGTCGGGCTCGAGGAACCCGGCCATCCGCATGCGCGCAACAGCTTCTCGCTGCGCAACCCCCAGTGGGTCGAGGTGGCGGTCGACGACGAAGGCCTGGTGGTCGATGCGCTGCCCGCGGCCGACTACCTCTTCGTGACGCCGTCCCACCAGAGCCCGACCACCGCCACGCTGAGCCTGGAGCGCAGGCAGTGGCTGCTGCGCAAGGCCGAGCTGCAGGACTTCGTCATCATCGAGGACGACTACGAGGCCGAGAACCTGTATGAGGGCACGCCGATGCCCGCGCTCAAGAGCCTCGACAAGACGGGGCGCGTGATCTACGTGGGCTCGGTGTCCAAGAGCCTGTCGCCCGCGCTGCGGCTCGGGTTCATCGTGGCGCCGCGCGCGTTGATCAAGGAACTGCGGCTGATCCGTCACGCGATGGTGCGGCACCCGAGCGCGTTCCTGCAGCATGCCTATGCGCTGTTCCTTTCGCTCGGCCACCACGAGTCGCATGCGCGGCGCGTGAATGCGGCGATGCAGGAGCGGCTCGCGATCGCTGCCAAGGCCTTGCGCGCGCATCTGCCCGAGTTCGATTTCACGCTGCCGCAGGGCGGGGCGTCGATCTGGGTGCGGGCGCCCGCGTGGGTGGATGCCGGGGAGCTGTCGCTGATGGCGCGCAGCCATGGGGTGCTGATCGAGGCGGGGGATGTATTCTTTGCGAAGCCGCCTTATCCGTGTCCGTTCTTCCGGCTGCGGTTGTCGTCGATTGCGACGGGGCAGATTCTGGCGGGGATTCAGGCGCTGGGGGCGGCGTTTGCGGAGTTGGCGGTGGCGCGGGGGGAGGTTCGGGCGCATTGATTTTTTTGGGGTTTCTTTGGGTTTCGGGGCCGGGTCTCGCCCCGGCGGGCGACTCACTTTCTTTTGCTTCGCCAAAAGAAAGTAAGCAAAGAAAAGGCGACCCTGCTGTCTGTGTCCCTGCGCTTCGCTGCGGGCAACCTGCGGTGCTCGGCTGCGGCGGGGGTCCGCAGAACTC
>CAMLCW010000404.1 GCA_946478645.1 uncultured Variovorax sp. | reverse complement strand
CGACGGTCGAGGCCTGCGCGCGCAGGGCGCGGCGCGTGCGCGAGTGGGGGGCGCGGGCGGCGGGGGCGGGAGAAGAAGAGGCTGTGGCCCCGGGGCGGGAATCGGCGTCGGTCTGCATCGAAGGGGCGCGCGTCAGAAGGTGAAGCCGAGGCGGAGATGAAGGCGGAACTTCTTGGTGTCCACGCCGTAGGCGAGGTCGGCCTGCACCGGCCCCACGGGGCTGCGCCAGCGCGCGCCCACGCCCACGCCGACCTTGGGCTTGAGTTCACCGGGCTTGTCGGCCACCGCGCCGGCGTCGACGAAGACGGTGCTTTCCCACTCGGTGAGCTTGCCCTTGTAGACGAAGGGGCGCTGCCATTCGACGCTCAGCACGCCCAGGTAGCGGCCCGCGACGATCTGGCCGTCGGGCCGCTCGGTGCCGATCTGGCGGTAGCTGTAGCCCCGCACCGTGGTGTCGCCGCCGGTCAGGAACATCAGCGTGGAAGGGATCTGCGCGCTCTCTTTCGCGGCCAGCGCGCCAGCCTCGGCGCGAAGCTGCAGCCGGCTGCGGCGTGCGAGCGTGGCGGCGTCGCGGCCTTCGGCGCGGCCGATCGGCAGCACGCCGAGTGCGCGCGCATAGGTGCGGGTGAAGGGCAGGCGCTCGCCGGTCAGGGTGTAGCCCGCGGCGAGTTCGAGCGCCAGGCCGTAGCCACGGGTGGGCGCGGCGTTGTCGTCGAAGTAGCGCCCGGTCCAGCCCCAGTTGGCCGTCACGGCCGAAGCGGAGGGCGGCGCGTCGATGCCGCGGTTCTGTGCGTAGTCGTATTGCAGGAAGTAGCTGCGGTCGATGTGGCCGCTCGACTTGCTGCGCCCGCCGCGCAGGCGGCCGCTGTCGACCACGTAGCTGCCGGAGGTCTCGCGCTTGAGCTCGGCGCCGGAAAACCAGCGCCAGCCGCGTTCGTCGGGAATGGCGTTCCACTCGGTGCCCAGCGACTTGATGTCGCGGTCGACCGACAGCCGCGACACCGCGCGCCAGCCGAGCAGCGGCAGCTTGTTGTGGATGTGGTCGAGCGACAGGCGCGGTCCGCTGTCGGTGGTGAAGCCGGCGCCGATCACCACTTTCTGCAGCGGCGCCTCGCGCAGTTGCGCGATGACGGGCGCAGCGAGCGGCGTGCCGCTCTCGGTGTCGAGCGTGAGGAACACCGAGTCGTAGTAGCCGCTGCTGGCCAGGCGCTGCTGCGCGTCGAGCAGCTTCTGCTGGTCGTAGTCGGCCCCCGTGGGCAGTTGCGCGATGCGGCGCGCGCCATCGGCGCTGTACCGCTGCACCCCCTTCAGCACCAGCGGCCCGAAGCGGTAGGCCGGCCCCGATTCGTAGGTGACGCTGAGCCGTGCCTGGTGCCGGTCCGCGTCGACCTCGGCGCGGCTCACGGCGATGCTGCCGGTGGGAAAGCGCCTGGCCGTCAGGCGCCGCAGCGCCCCGGTCTTGGCATCGTCCCAGCCCTGCTGGGTGAAGGTCTCGCCCGTGCGCAGCGTCCACGCCGTGCGGATGCCATCGCGCTGCGCCTGTGCCGTGGCGTCGGCCGCGATCGGGCCGGTGTAGTTGACTTGCACCGTGCTCACCCGCGTGACCGGGCCGGGGTCGACGGTGACGACGATCTCGCGCGGCGCCTTCTTGCCCGCGGGCGTCTCGTTGAGTTCGAGTGTCAGCGTGGGCGTGAAATAACCGAGGGTGCCGAGCAGTTCACGCGCGTTGGCTTCGGCCGCGACCATGAGGCGCGAGATCTCGGTCGCGCCGAGATCGTCGAGCGTGCGGTAGCGCTGGATCTCGAGGTGCGTCGTGAGGTAGTCGCGCACCGCTTCCGGGCCGCGGACCTCGACGGTGAAGGCGTCCTTGTCGTCGCGCTTCTTGCCGGCACCGGACGCGGCGTCGCCGTTCTGGACCAGCGCCGGCGGGGCGGCGCCCTTGTCATTCGCAGCGTCTTTCCTCGGCAGCAGGCTGCATCCTTGCAGAAGCAGGACGCCCAAAAAAAACAAAGCCGGCAGCCACGCCGGCGTAAAAGCTGGAACCACCCTGAACATCGGGCCATTCTGACAGCAACTGCACGCAATTAACGTAGGACGCACGTGCACGCGCGCGCCCTGAGTGTGCGTTTTTACTTCGAAAGCATTCGCATCGCTTCCTCCAGGCCGCGCAGCGTCAGCGGGTACATGCGGTTGGACATCAGCTGCTGCATCACCGCGATGCTCTGCCGGTACTGCCACACGCCCTGCGGCTCGGGGTTGATCCAGGCGAACTTCGGAAAGGCGTGGGTGAGCCGCTGGATCCACTCGGCGCCGGCTTCCTCGTTGTTGTATTCGACGCTGCCGCCGGGTTGCAGGATCTCGTAGGGGCTCATGGTCGCGTCGCCGACGAAGATGAGCTTGTAGTCCTTGTTGTACTTGCGCAGGATGTCCCAGGTCGCGAACTTCTCGGAGAAGCGGCGCTTGTTGTTCTTCCACATGAAGTCGTAGACGCAGTTGTGGAAGTAATAGAACTCAAGGTGCTTGAACTCGGTCTTCACGGCCGAGAACAGCTCTTCCACGCGCTGGATGTGCTCGTCCATCGTGCCGCCCACGTCCATCAGCAGCAGCACCTTGACGTTGTTGTGGCGCTCGGGGCGCATCTTGATGTCGAGCAGGCCGGCATTGGCGGCCGTCTTGTGGATGGTCTCGTCGAGGTCGAGCTCGTCCTCGTGGCCCTCGCGCGCGAACTTGCGCAGCCGCCGCAGCGCCACCTTGATGTTGCGCGTGCCGAGCTCCTGGCTGTCGTCGTAGTCCTTGTAGGCGCGCTGGTCCCAGACCTTGACCGCGCTCTTGTTCTTGCCCGCGCCGCCGATGCGGATGCCCTGCGGGTTGTAGCCGCCATGGCCGAACGGCGAGGTGCCGCCGGTGCCGATCCACTTGTTGCCGCCCTCGTGGCGTTCCTTCTGTTCCTCGAAGCGCTTCTTGAGCGTTTCCATGAGCTCGTCCCAGCCCATCTTCTCGATCTTGGCCTTCTCCTCGGCCGTGAACTCGCGCTCCAGCGTCTTGCGCAACCAGTCGAGCGGCACTTCCTTGGTGAAGTCGGTCAGCATCTCGACGCCCTTGAAATAGGCGGCGAAGGCGCGGTCGAACTTGTCGTAGTGCTTTTCGTCCTTCACCAGCGCGGTGCGCGAGAGGTAATAGAAATCGTCCAGGCCGAAGGCGCCGTCGGAATTGGGCCCGACCACGTCGGCCTGCAGTGCCTCGAGCAGCGTGAGGTATTCCTTGACCGAGACCGGCAGCTTGGCCGAGCGCAGCGTGTAGAAGAAATCGATCAGCATGGCGGCGGGCCTCCTTCAGCTTCGCGGCTTGTCGAGCAGGTAGAGCAGCTGGGCCTTGACCTCGGGCCACTCGCCTGCGCGCAGGCTGTACATCACGGTGTCGCGGACCGTGCCGTCGCGGCGCAACGCATGGCCGCGGATCACGCCGTCCTTCTTCGCGCCGAGCCGCTCGATGGCGGCCTGCGAGGCGAAGTTGAAATTGTCGGTGCGCCAGCCCACCACGTTGCAGCCGAGGGTATCGAAGGCGTGGCCCAGCATCAGCAGCTTGCAGGTGGTGTTGACGT
Source organism: uncultured Variovorax sp. (assembly GCA_946478645.1). The sequence continues at coordinate 984 of CAMLCW010000404.1, read as the reverse complement.
GCGTGCGCTGGCAGCGCCGCGCGTACCAGGTGTAGCCGATCTCGACGCGCTTCACGGCCGGCAGGATGTCGTGGAAGCTCGTGCTGCCGAGCACGGTGCCGGTCTCGGCCTCGGTCACGGCGAACGCGAAGCGGTGGCCGGCTTCGCGGCCCTGCAGCGCGGCCTCGATGTAGGCGCGCGTCTCGCCGGGCTCGGGCACCGAGGTGACGCGCAGCTTCCAGAGCTCGCCGTCGGCGGCGGCCGCGCGCAGGCCGGCTTCGTGGTCGAGCGAGAGCGGCACCAGCGCGAGGTCGCGGGCCTTCAGCGTGACAGGTTCGACGAACGCCATCTTCGAGCTACTTTCGAGGGAAGGGAGAGGGGGGTCAGCGCGGGGGCTTGCCGTACTTGCGGTCGTACCAGGCCCGCGCGAGCTGCACGCCGCCGCCGCCGCCGAGGCCGATCAGCAGGATGCCGAAGATCTCGCTGTTGCCCCAGCCGCCGGCGCCGAACGCGTCGAGCCCGAGCTGCAGGCCGACCCAGCGCCCGAGCAGCGCGCCGAGCACGAACAGCACGGCTTGCGCCACGCCGAGCTTGAGCAGCTGCCCCACGGGATGCTGCGCGGCGGGCCGGGTCATCGGTTGTTGCGCTGCATGAAGACGAGCTTCTCGAACAGCGTCACGTCCTGTTCGTTCTTGAGCAGCGCGCCCACCAGCGGCGGCACCGCGACCTTGTCGTCCTTGCTCTGCAGCGCCTCGAGCGGAATCTCCTCGGCCATCAGCAGCTTGAGCCAGTCGAGCAGTTCGGAGGTCGAGGGCTTCTTCTTCAGCCCGGGCAGGTTGCGCACGTCGTAGAAGGTCTTCATCGCGGCCGTGAGCAGCCCCTGCTTGAGGCCGGGGAAGTGCACGTCGACGATGTGCTTCATCGTCTCGGCGTCGGGGAACTTGATGTAGTGGAAGAAGCAGCGGCGCAGGAAGGCGTCGGGCAGCTCCTTCTCGTTGTTCGAGG
>CAMLCW010000403.1 GCA_946478645.1 uncultured Variovorax sp. | reverse complement strand
CCGGCGAAGCGATCGAGAAGGACAACGTGGTGATGTCGAACCGCCGCGCCAGGGGCTGATCCGCAACGGGCGCTATGCTCGCCCCATGGGTGAATTCGACCTGATCGCACGCTACTTCCACCGCCCGGCCAGGCGCTCGCCGCTCGGCGTGGGCGACGACTGCGCGCTGCTCGCGCCCGCGTCGGGCATGCAGCTCGCCGTGTCGTCCGACATGCTGGTCGAGGGCCGGCATTTCCTGTCGACGGTCGATCCGGTGCGGCTCGGGCACAAGGCGCTGGCGGTGAACCTCAGCGACCTCGCGGCCTGCGGCGCGAAGCCGCTGGCCTTCACGCTCGCGCTGGCGCTGCCTGGTGTCGATGCGCCGTGGCTCGAAGCGTTCTCGCGCGGGCTGCTGGCGCTGGCCGATGCGCACGGCTGCGAGCTCGTGGGTGGCGACACCACGCGCGGGCCGCTCAACATCTGCATCACCGTGTTCGGCGAAGTGCCGGCCGGCGCGGCGCTGCTGCGCTCGGGCGCGCGCGCCGGCGACGACATCTGGGCCAGCGGCACGCTCGGCGATGCGCGGCTCGCGCTCGAGGTGTTCCGCGGCACCCTCGCGCTGCCGGCCGAGGTGTTCAAGGCGGCGCGCGCGCGCATGGAGCAGCCCACCCCGCGCGTGGCGCTGGGCCAGGCGCTGCGCGGCACGGCGTCGGCGGCGGTGGACGTGAGCGACGGCCTGGCCGGCGACCTGGGCCACATCCTCGCGGCGAGCGGGGTCGGCGCCACGCTCGACGCCGATGCCGCCGCGAGCCTCGTGGCCGCGGCCGACACGCCGGGCATCGGCACCGAGACGCTGCGCGGCTGCGCGCTGTCGGGCGGCGACGACTACGAACTGGTGTTCACCGCCCCGCCCTCGGCGCGCGCCGCCGTGGCGCAGGCCGGCCGCGAGAGCGCCACGCGCGTCACGCGCATCGGCCGCATCGAGGCCGAGACCGGGCTGCGCATCGTCGATGCGGGCGGTGCACCGGTGGCGCAGCGCTTCGGGTCGTTCGACCACTTCGCCTGATCACACCCCGCGCGCGGCAACGAAGCGCGCGACCAGCCACGCCGCCAATGCGGGCGCCAGCGCGAAGCTCGCGAACAGCCAGGCGGCCGCAGAACGTGCGCCGGCCGTGCCGCCGGGATCGGTGAGGCCGGCCGCGTTCGCCACCAGTCCCGCCACCGCTGCGCCCACGGCCATGCCGTAGAGCTGCACGGTGGTGATCGAGGCCGAGGCCAGGCCTTCCTGGCCGACGGGCGCGAGCGACATGACGCGCGTGACCAGGTGCGGCCATCCGATGCCTACGCCGACACCCACGACAGCCAGCGCGACGCCGGCCAGCAGCATCTCGAGCGCGGGCGCGAGGCGCCCGGGGGCCGGCAGCAGCAGCGCGAGCGCCGCCAGCCCCAGCGTGCAGGCCACCGGTCCGGCGCGCAACATGCGGTCGGCGGCCTGGCCGCTGCGCCCCGACGACAGCAGCGACCCCGCGCTCCAGCCACCGGCCATCGCGGCCGTCAGGTAGCCGGCCGACAGCGGCGAATGACCGTGCAGCAGTTGCAGGAAATAGGGCACGAAGATCTCGGTCGTGGTGCCGACCAGCAGCAGCACCACGCTCGCATAGATGGCCCCCATCGGCGCGCGCACCGCGTAGGCGCCGGTCGGCAGCAGCCGCACCGCGGCACGCCGGTCGACGCGCGTGGCAACCAGGCCGAGGCCGAGCCCGAGCACCACGCCGGCGGCCTGCCAGGCCAGCGTCGGCCAGAACCCGCTCGCCGCGATCACCAGCACCGAGGCCGCAAGCAAGCCGATCTGCGGCGCCGGAATGCGCGGCAGCTGCGCCGGCCGATGGTGCCGCACGCCCGCCGCGGGCCGCAGTTGCAGCGCCACCAGAAGCGCCTGCGCCGCGGCCAGCGGCAGCAGCGACCAGAAGGCCCAGCGCCAGTGCCCCGCCTGCGCGAAGAGGCCGCCCACCGCCGGACCGCAGAGCGTGGCCACGCCCCACATGCCCGACACCAGCGCCACCGCGCGCGGCCACAGCCGCGGCGCGAACACCAGCTGGATCAGCGCATAGCTCAGGGCGGCAAGCAGGCCGCCACCCAGTCCCTGCACCGTGCGCCCCGCGAGCAGCCAGGCCATGGCCGGTGCGAGCGCGCAGGCGATCGAGCCGGCGGTGAAGGCCGCCAGGGCGACCAGGCAGGCGCCGCGCGGCCCCAGCCGCGCCAGCAGCCGCACCGACAACGTTGCGCCCAGGATCGATCCGACGACGAACAGCGTGGTGCTCCAGGCATACCAGTCGAGTCCGCCGATCTCGCTCACCACCGACGGCAGCACGGTGGTCACGATGTGCACGTTGACCGCGTGCAGCGCGACACCGCCCGTGAGCGCCACTGCACGCCAGCCGTTGCGGCCGCTGAACAGTTCGCGCCAGCCGGGGGCGGGCGGTGGGGAAGGCAGCACGGAAACGCCGGGGGCAGCGGGAGGATTCGAAGAGGCATCAGGCATAGCGCAAGGGCTGAGGCGAGAGGAAGGCCTGGATACTAGGCCGGCCCCTTCAATTAAACAAGCGATCTCTTTGATAAACACAAGGTCTTGGCCGCGCTCGAATGCGCGACACTCCTGGCTTGACCCCAGCCGTTTCCTCTTCCGCAGGCCCGATGTCCACCGCCACCCCGATCCGTCCCACCATCGCTTTTCTTCGCGCGCATCCGGCGCACTTCATCGCGCTCGGCTTCGGCTCGGGCCTGCCGCGCATGGCGCCGGGCACCGTCGGCACGCTCTGGGCCTGGGTGGCCTTCGCGGTGATGCAGCTCTGGTTCACGCCCGCGACGATCGGCTGGATCATCCTGGCCGCGCTGCCGATCGGCTGGTGGGCCTGCAGCCGCACCGCGCGCGACCTGGCCGTGGCCGACCCCGGCTGCATCGTCTGGGACGAGGTGGTAGCGTTCTGGCTCGTGCTCTGGCTGGTCACGCCCGCGGGCCTGCTGGCGCAGGCGGTGGCTTTCGGGCTGTTCCGGTTCTTCGATGCCGCCAAGCCCGGCCCCGTGGGCTGGGCCGACACGCTGTTCAAGCCGCGCGCCGGCGTCGAGACGCGCTGGTGGCGCGCAGGCTTCGGCATCCTTTTCGACGACCTGGTGGCGGCCTTCTGCACGCTGCTGGTCATTGCGCTGTGGCGCGCCTGGTGAGCCGCATGACGAACCCCCTGCTTCCTTCCCAACCCCCTCTCGCCGACAAGGCCACGCCCGCGATCGTCGCGGCCCTGGCCGCCCTGCTGCTGCAGAAGGGCTGGATGCTGGCCACGGCCGAAAGCTGCACCGGTGGCCTGATCGCGGGCACCTGCACCGACCTCGCGGGCTCGAGCGCCTGGTTCGACCGCGGCTTCGTGAGCTATTCGAACGCGGCCAAGACCGACATGCTGGGCGTCGACGCGGCACTGATCGCGGCCCATGGTGCGGTCAGCGAACCCGTCGCGGGCGCCATGGCCGCGGGGGCAGCGGCGCAATCGGGCGCCCGCGTGGCGGTGGCGGTGACCGGCGTGGCCGGCCCGAGCGGCGGCAGCGCCGACAAACCGGTCGGCACGGTCTGGTTCGGCTGGTCGGTCGATGGAGCGCTCCGCACCGAGCGCCGCCGCTTCGAGGGCGACCGGGCAACGGTGCGCGCCGCCACGGTGCACTACGCGCTGCAGACACTGGTGCTGCTGCTCGGCCCGCAGGCGCCGGCCTGAGATTCCGCCGCGCGCACCGTTCCATCCAACAAGGAAAGAGGCCTCATGACCGCAGCCGCAGCCAATGCCCAGACCATCGAGCGCTTCTACGAGGCCTTCGCGCGGCTCGACGGCCCCGCCATGGCGGCCTGCTACGCGAGCGATGCGGCTTTCGACGACGAGGCCTTCTCGCTGCGCGGGCGGCGCCAGGTGGGCGGCATGTGGCGCATGCTCTGCGACGCCACGCGCGCCCGCGGCGCCGACGTCTGGAAGCTGAGCTGGCGCGACGTGCAGGCCGACGACACCAGCGGCCGGGCCCATTGGGACGCGCACTACCGCTTCAGCGCCACCGGCCGCCTGGTCGACAACCACATCGATGCGCGCTTCGGCTTCACGCCCGAAGGCCTCATCGCCACCCACCAGGACAGCTTCGCGTTCTGGGCCTGGGCGCGCCAGGCGCTCGGCGCGCCGGGACTGCTGCTCGGCTGGACGCCGATGCTGCGCAACAAAGTCAGGGCCACCGCGGCCACCAACCTCGCCACCTACCTCGCACGAGAACCATGAACGACAAGACCTCCCTCGCCATCGCCGACAACCCCGCCCAGCACCGCTACGAAGCCATGCGCGACGGCCGGCTCGCGGGCTATGCCGAATACAACCTGCTGACCGACGCGATCCTGTTCTCGCACACCGAGGTGCTGCCCGAGAACGAAGGCAAGGGCGTGGGCTCGGGGCTCGCGCGGCACGTGCTCGACGACGCGCGCGCCCGGGGGCTGCACGTGATTCCGGTCTGCCAGTTCATCGCGGGCTACATCCGCAAGCACCGCGAGTACGCGGACCTGGTGCGCCCGGACGTGCAGCGCGCGTTCAAGATCTGAGCAGCGCC
>CAMLCW010000402.1 GCA_946478645.1 uncultured Variovorax sp. | reverse complement strand
CGGCAACATGATCGGCACCCACTTCATCGAGCGCGCCAAGCGCAACATGGAGAAGTTCTTCATCCAGCTCCCGCACCAGGATCTCGCCTACTTCCCCGAGGAGACCGACGACTTTAATGAGTACGTCGAGGCGGTCAATTGGGCGCAGAACTATGCGCTGGAGAATCGCCGCACGATGATGACCGCCGTACTGCAGGCGCTGCGCGATGGCGGCATGCCCGAATTCACGCTGTCCAGCGAGGCGGTCAACTGCCACCACAACTACGTGGAGAAGGAGAACCACTTCGGCCGCAACATCTGGGTCACGCGCAAGGGTTCAGTGCGCGCGCGCGAAGGCGACCTCGGCATCATCCCGGGCAGCATGGGCCAGCGCAGCTACATCGTGCGGGGCAAGGGAAACCAGCAGTCCTACTGCTCGTGCTCGCACGGGGCCGGGCGAGTGATGAGCCGCAGCGAGGCGCGGCGCCGCTTCAGCCTGACCGATCTGATCGCGCAGACCGAGGGCGTCGAGTGCCGCAAGGACGACGCGGTACTCGATGAGATACCCGGCTCGTATAAGCCGATCGACCAAGTGATGGCCAACCAGAAGGACCTGGTCGAGGTTGTCCACGAGTTGCGCGCCGTTCTGTGCGTCAAGGGGGCGTGATGGGCACGCCGATCATCTACCAGCCGCATCCCGTTCCCAAGGTGGGCGACACGGTCGTCCTCAACGATTACGGCATCGACCAAATCTACGGCCCCCACGGCACTGGCCTGAGCCACATGAAGACGCTCCGCATGAAGATCACGGAGGTCGACATGCGGAGCATGACGAGCTCCTGGCCGACCTACCCAGTGGAGGTCGACAACGAGGATGTCAGCATGTTCCTCATCGACCACCTGTGCTTTGATATCGTGGAGCGTGCCTGATGTTCGAGCGCGAGATTCAGACCGACGATGACAGCCGCCTGGCTGCCCCGTACGCCGACCAGATGCACGCTAACCCGTACAGCGTGCGGCACGCCGAGCCCGCCGAATACGCGGCGGCCGAAGCCTGGCCGCCCCCGCAACACGACCCCGCAATGTGTCCGTGATGGCCGAGAGAAAAGTGGCGCTCGGTCCGGGCAAGCTCTTCGTCAACGGCAGGCTGGAAGGCGAGGTGAGGCGCCTGGAGATCACGATGCACGACGACTTCGACGCGCCCGAGTCGCCGGAGGAGCAGGCCGAGACTGAGCGCCTGATGGACGGCCTCAAGCGCTTCCCGTTCGGCGGCCAGATGCGCACCGGCGAACAGCCGACACCACTCGATTTCGAGGAGAACTGACATGAGAGGCAAATTCGCTGTCGCCGTTCGCGGCTATCCCGAGTACCACGCCATCGCCGAGTTCTACGGTGACCGCTGCGCCAAGCGCTCCCGGGTGCCTCTCATCAACCACATCCACGAGGGTCTGGTCGTGATGGACAAGCTCAACGCAAGCCTGGACGCCATGCGCGCGTGGTGCCTGCACCCGCTCTTCCAGGCCGACGAGGACCTGGCGCAGAACGTGCGGCGGCTCGGCCCCTTTTGGGAGTTCGACGCGCACTGCGTCCTGCTCGCGATGGAATACCGCTACCGGGCCAACGCCTGGCTGAGCGATAAGGTGCGCATTGAGCACCTGACCTGCGGATCGCGCATTGTCGAGGTTGGAAAGCCCAGCCCAGGCGACCTCGAGGAGGTCTGGCACATGCTGATCGCCGACAAGGTGCAGAACTGCAAGGACTTCCTGGCGCACCACAAGGGCACGCACGAGCGCAGCGAAGAGCTGGAGATCTACTTCGGCCAATGGCTCAAGGTCCTGGATGTCGACGAGGAAGAGTTCAAGGCTTTGTGCGCTGCCATCGATGCGTCCAAAGCAGCTACCTGACAGTAGACCCATCGCAACTACTGCACCACGCATGACATAGAAAGGGCGCCGCCATGTTCTTCACGTTCGCTGTCTACTTCCTCGCTGCTGCAGCCGGCCTCTCCATCGTGGGATTCCTGCTGCTGTGCCTCTGGGACGTGCTGAGCGAGCGCAGGAGCAGGGCGCGCTTCCATCGCTGACTATAATCAGTCAGGACTGACATTCCTATTTTATCGACCGGAGGTCTCACATGAAAGACGGCAACGAACTGCTGAGCCAGATGCGCCAGTTCACGGGGTCCGAACGACTGTTTCGGCATTCGCTGGTGCGCGCGCTCACCTACACCGAAGGCGTGCGCTGGTTCGCGCTGCACGCCGGCGGCGGCGCCCTCTGGCTGCTCGACATCCTGGCCACCGAGCCCGCCGTTCGGCAGCAGGTGCTGGGTGATGGGGAGGGCTGCGGCTTCGCAAGCGTCCGGCTCAAGGTATTCGGCGTCTGCGCCCGGCTGACGGTCGATGACGGCAACGGCAACGTGAAGTACGAGCGCGCGATCGACTGGACAGACTGCCCGGAGCGGCCGAAGACGGATGCTGACCCCTCGGGCGAGTGGCTGTTCTTCATCGAGCCCAACCATCTCGGCGATGGCACCGTGTGCATGACCATGATGTGGCCCTCGGAGCGCTGACCGTGACGCACTGGCTGGACCGCATCGCCGCTGAGCAAGCTGCTGCCAACGGGTTCACCCCCGAGGCCTGGGCCACACTCATCCGAGACGCGGCGGACATCATCGAGGCGATGGAGTTCCACGGGGTCGATGACCCCAGCCAGCTTCCGCCCCCGTCGCCCGCGCCCGATTTGCCGCAAGGCTGGGGGTCGTGGTGAGGCGCTCGTTCCACCGTGGCCTCGAGCCCAAGGCCTCCGCGTACCTGGCCTCGTTCAAGAAGGCCCAACATGACGACTACCTGCGCCAGCGCATGGACGAGGCCATGCCGACTGATCCGGTCAGCTTCGTCGAGTACATCAAGCGGTTCGGGCCACCTGAGCCCTACGCCTACTACCGCGCGCTTGCCACGCTGTGCAAGGTGACAGGGGCCGATGAGTTCAAGTGGCGACACAGCATGTCCCCCGAGTCGCGGGCCTTCGCCCTGACTGTGTATCGAGACTCGGTGACCAAGTGGGAGCTCCAGCAAATCGAAGAAGCTCGGCGGCAGGAGGTCCAGCGCCTGCAAGAGCAGGAGATGCTCGGCGACAGACTGGGGGCCTGGTGATGGAGGTCAGCTTCAAACGGAAGACCAACCTGGAGAACGTCCTGCACATCTACCAGCGCATCCCGCCCGACAGGTGGAGGGAAATGAGTGACGAGGCCCAGGCGGATCACATCGCCAAGCTCGAGCAGCGCCTCGACCACGCTCGTCGCACGTTCGGCTATTACCAGGACTGCTGCCGGGAGCTTGGCTACGGCGACGGCACCCTGGTGTTCAACGTTTGGGTCGGAACCGAGCCCGACGCCATGGACGACCACGTCAGGCAGATGCAGAAGGCGGTCCGCGAGAAGCGCGAGTACCTGGCCTCGATGCCCGCGTCGTGGGGCACATGGTGAACGCAGCCGATCAGTGGGTTGGTGCGTCCTATTCAGTTAGTCAAAACTTACAAACATCGAAACAGAAAGAGGTCTACAGATGAACCGCTCCTTCGTCACGCACGCTACCGCACCGGCCGACAAGCCCGTGCTGATCCACATGTCCATGCTGCAGGGCACCATCCAGGCCAGCATCGCGCAGCTGGAGCAGGCCTTCGGTGAGCCCCTGCGCTTCCTCGAGGGCGGGGGCGCACAAACGTCGCGCGAGTGGCACATCCGCTTCGACGACGACACCGTCGCCACCATCTACGACTGGCAGAAGACTGCCCTGGGCGCAGCGCCCGAGGACGTGCTGGTCTGGCGCATCGGCGGCATGAAGCGCGAAGCGGCCGAGCTGGTGCACCAGGCGTTCCGGGTCGCGATGGGGCTGAAGGCGGCGGTGTGAGCAAGCACGACTACCACGAGCGGGAGGACGAGCTCCTGCACTGCAAGGTGTGCGGCGGCGCCGAAGGGGCGCTGCCCACCGAATGCCCGGGCCGCCGCATGACCAACGAGGAGGAGGCGGCTGTCTGGGTGGGCACGAGCGACTTCAGCAATGGAGCGTGGAAGAGCACCAGGAGGCTCGGTCCTTTCACATGGACTCGCCGCGACAACGGCGGCGACGAGTGCTGGAACCTGGTTCAGGACCAGAGCCTTCGGATGACGGTTTGGTCGCTCAAGAACTATGGCGGGCCGCCCGGCCGGGGCTTCAGCGGTTGGAAGCTGGTGAGCGGCGGGCCGTTCGACGACGCCGGCGCTTGGGCCACGCGCGATGAAGCCATGCAAGGCGTGGTTCCGTTCTTGTTGGAGTGGTATCGGAAAGAGCTGCGCGAGCGAATCGCTGCCGCTGACCAACTGCGCGCGGCACTCGGGAAGCTCGATGAGCGCCTCAAGGAGACCTCATGACCAAGCGGCTATGGCTCGCGGTGGTGAGCCACGCCGTGGGTGATGCGTCACGTGCCGGCCCTTCAGGCGTTAGAGGCGCGTCGCGTGCTCCTCGCGCTGCGCGCAGGTGACGAGGCCGTAGACCGTGTACGTCGGCAACAGGACCGGCTGCCCCGGTGCCGCCCGTCGGAGCGGAACAGGTGTCATCGCGAATGGGGCGGCGCGCTTCCGAAGCCGCGTCGGCG
>CAMLCW010000401.1 GCA_946478645.1 uncultured Variovorax sp. | reverse complement strand
GCCGCGGGGGGCGGTTCTCTCGGCGATGCCGCCGAGGGGGGAACAGGGGCAGACGACCACAGCCGCGCCATCGGCGGCGGCCTCGCGCATGGCGTCGTGCACCTTGGCGGGCAGGGCGGGGTGGTCGGCGCCGGCGGCACGGGCCTGGTGCAGCAGGTCTTCGCGCACCAGGTGCTCGGCCTCGACCTCGGGCGCGAGTTCGCGCACCAGGCGCTCGAAGGTCGGCACGTGCACCTGCGCCGTGTGGAGGAATGCGATGTGGCCGGTCATCGGCGGTGCTGCGGGCGTCGCGGGCTTCAGGCCGCCTCGCGCGCGCGGCGCGCTTCGTAGGCCTTGAGGTGGACGTAGGCGGTGCGCAGCACCGAGGGCACGGATGCGCCTGCGGCAGGTGCCGCCCGGCCCAGCAGGTCGCCCACGATGTGGTCGGCTTCGACCGGCGCCCCGCGCACGATGTCCTTGTACATCGAGGCGGTCATCGGCGAACCGGCGGCAGTCAGCATCGCGCGGCCGCGCTCGATGGCGGTGGGCCGCGGCGCAAAGCCGTTGTGCGCGGCGATCGCGCAGCATTCGTCGAAGATCGCGAGCGCCACGTCCTGGCCGCCTGCCGCCACGATGTCGCCGATGCTTGCGCGCATCAGGCTGGTGAGCCCGGCGGCCGAAGCGATGAAGACCCACTTTTCCCACATGTCCTGCGAGATGTCGTCGCTCAGGCCGGCATCGAACCTGGCGCCGGCAAATTGGGCGGCGATCGCCTCGACGCGCGCCGAGCGCCCGCCCGCGCGCTCGCCGAAGCGCAGGCCGTGCAGGTCGTTCAGGTGCAGCACGCGGCCTTCGTCGTCGAGCGTGGCCGAGATCATGCAGAGGCCGCCGAGCACGCGCTCGCCGCCGAAGCGTTCGGCCAGCCGGTCGACGTGGCTCATGCCGTTCAGCAGCGGCAGGATCACGGTCTCGGGGCCGACCGCGGGCGCGAAGGAGTCCATCGTGGCGTCGAGGTCGTAGGCCTTGCTGCCGACCACGATCACGTCGTAGGGCGCCGCGATGTCCTCGGCGAGCACGTGGGGCGGGGCGGGGAAGTGCAGGTTGCCGAACGGGCTCTGCACCACCAGCCCGGTGCGGGCGATCTGCGCCGCGCGGCGGGGCCGCAGCAGGAAGGTGACGTCGCGGCCGGCCTCGAGCAGCCGTCCACCGAAATAGCCGCCGAGCGCGCCGGCGCCCACCATCAGAAATCTCATGCGATTCGCTCCTGCATCAAAGAATGGACCCGGGGCCATGATGCCTTCGATTGCGCGTGCCTGCCGAACGCGGCGCAAACCCGCCCCGGGGCGAAGCGCTTTGCCGGAAAAGGTTTTGGGGCTTCGCATAATCTTCCGGCCCGGCCCTTTTTTCTTTTCCAGTTCTTTTTCCAGGAGACCCATCCATGAGCCAGACCCGGATCGCTGTCGTCGTCGGCAGCCTGCGCAAGGATTCGTTCAACCAGAAGCTGGCGCTCGCGCTGGCCCACCTGGCGCCCTCGGACTTCACTTTCGAGCATGTGCGCATCGACGACCTGCCGCTGTACAACCAGGACGACGATGGGAACCAGGCGCCTTCGGTGAAGCGGTTGAAGACCGAGATCGCTGCGGCGCAGGGGCTGCTGTTCGTGACGCCCGAGTACAACCGCTCGTTCCCGGGCGTGCTGAAGAACGCGATCGACCACGCCTCGCGGCCGTACGGGCAGAGCGCCTGGGGCGGCAAGCCGGCCGGCGTGCTGGGCGTGTCGGTGGGCGCCATCGGCACGGCGCTGGCGCAGCAGCACCTGCGCAATGTGCTGGCCTACCTCGACGTGCCCACGCTCGGCGCGCCCGAGGTGTTCCTGCAGGCCAAGGACGACCTGTTCGACGACCGCGGGCACATCGGCAACGAAGGAACCAGGAAGTTCCTGCAGGGCTGGATGGACAAGTACGTGGCCTGGGTCAAGGCCCACTCGGCGGCCTGAAGCCGCCGGGTGCCGTGGTTCAGGCCGCCTGGGCCACGTTCTTCTGGTTCGCGGCCTCGGCCGTGGCCGCGAGGATGTCGGCCCGTGCCGCGGCCAGTGCGGCCGCCTTGGCCGCATCGCCCATCGCCAGGCCCTCGGCGCGCACGAAGCGCACGTCGGTGATGCCGAAGAAGCCGAGGATCACCTTCAGGTAGCTCTCCTGGTGTTCCGTGGCCTGGCCGCCTTCGGTGGTCGAATAGACGCCGCCGCGGCTCGAGGCCACGATCACGGTCTTGCCGCCGGCCAGGCCGACCGGCCCCTTCTCGGTGTACTTGAAGGTGCGGCCGGGCTGGGCCAGGCGGTCGATCCAGGCCTTGAGCTGGGTCGGGATCGAGAAGTTGTAGAGCGGCGCACCGATCACCACCACGTCGGCCGCGAGGAACTGGCTCACCAGCTTTTCCGACAGCGCGTTCTCACGCAGTTGGGCTTCGGTCGGCTGGGCCTGCACGCCGACCTTCGCGCCCAGCGCATCGGCGCCGAAGTGCGGCGGCGCGTCGGCGGCGAGGTCGAGGTACTCGACCGTGGTGTCGGGGTGCGCGGCCTTCCAGGCGGCCACAGTCTCGGCCGTCAGCAGGCGCGAAACCGAACCGGTGGAAAGGACGCTGGCGTCGATGTGGAGCAGCTTCATGATGGTCAACTTTCTTGGACAGGGGCCAGTACTCGGAATGGGACCGGCAATGTCGTAATTCTATTTTTGGGGCGAGTCGTCGATAAGTAGCAAGTTTTTGACTACATCGTTCTGTATGCGGGACAATCCGGCGAATGCAGGACCTCAACGACATGGTTTTCTTTGCCGAAGTGGCCGAACGCGGCGGTTTTGCTGCTGCCAGCCGGGCGCTCGGCGTTCCCAAATCGCGCCTGTCGCGCCGCGTGGCCGAGCTCGAAGCCCGGCTCGGCGTGCAGCTGATGCAGCGCAGCACGCGCCGGCTGTCGCTCACGCCGGCCGGCGAGATCTTCCTGCGCCATTCGGCCGCGGTGCGCGATGCGGCGCAGGCCGCGACCGAGGCGGTGGCGCAGGTGCATACCGAGCCCTGCGGCACGGTTCGCCTGGCATGCCCGATCACCATCGCCCACAGCGGGCTCGCGCAGCTGCTGCCGCGCTTCATGGCGCTCTATCCGGCGGTGCGCATCGACATGCGCGTGCTGAACCGGCCGGTCGACCTGATCGAGGAGGGCATCGACGTTGCGCTGCGTGTGCGCCCGGAGATCGAGGACAGCACCACGCTCGTGGCCAAGGTGCTGGGCACGAGCCGGGGCGTGCTGGTGGCGCGGCCCGACCTGTTGCAGCGGCTGGGGCCGGTCAGCGGTCCGGCCGACCTGGCGCGGCTGCCGACTGCCGCCATGTCGGCCAACGCCGAGGGGCGCAGCGAATGGCGGCTCGAAGGCCCGAACGGGGAGGTCCATGTGCACCTGCACACGCCGCGTTACGTGGCCGACGACCTGGCCACGCTGCAGGCCGCCGCGCTGGAGGGTGTGGGCGCCACGCTGCTGCCCGACTACATGTGCCGCGCCGACCTCGAGGCCGGCCGGCTCGTGAAGGTGCTGCCCGACTGGGCCCCGGGGCCCGTGATCGCGCACATCGTGTTCCCCGCGCGGCGGGCGCTGGTGCCGGCGGTGCGCCGGTTGATCGACTTCCTGGTCGAGCACCTGAGCGGCGGGGCGACGACGATGTACTGAAGTGAGTGTCTTTATGTGCGAAACGCCATAACCAAACAAGCAGATATTCGTTTGGGATCGAAGCTGTCCTTCGCACAATCAGCGGCTCCATCTTCCAAGGAGCGACAACCATGGCGACCCTGCGACTCGGCGACACCGCCCCCAACTTCACCCAGGACTCGAGCGAGGGCCCCCTCGACTTCTACCAGTGGGCCGGCGACTGGTGGGTGGTGTTCTTCTCGCACCCGGCCGACTTCACGCCGGTGTGCACCACTGAACTCGGCAAGACCGCGGCGCTGTCGGGCGAGTTCGCCCAGCGCGGCGTCAAGCCGATCGCGTTGAGCGTCGATCCGGCCGACAAGCACAAGGAGTGGATCGGCGACATCAACGAGACGCAGAACACGACGGTCGACTTTCCGATCGTCGCCGACCACGACCGCAAGGTGGCCGACCTCTACGACCTGATCCACCCCAATGCGTCGGCCACCGCCACGGTGCGCAGCGTGTTCATCATCGATCCGAAGAAGGCGATCCGCGCGACCATCACCTATCCAGCTTCGACCGGGCGCAATTTCGACGAGATCCTGCGCGTGATCGACTCGCTGCAGCTCACCGACAGCCACAAGGTGGCGACGCCCGTGAACTGGAAGGACGGCGACGACGTGGTGATCGTGCCGAGCATCCAGGACCCGGCCGAGCTCGCCGAGCGCTTCCCCAAGGGCTTCAAGGCCGTGAAGCCGTACCTGCGGATCACGCCGCAGCCCAACAAGTAAGCGAAGACTACGGCATCGGCGCACGCACCTCCGTGAAATCCCGCATCCTGATCGTGCCGGGCTGGCGCGACTCCGGGCCCGGCCACTGGCAGAGCCTCTGGGAGCAACGCATTCCCGGCACGGCGCGGGTGGTGCAGGACGACTGGGCGTCGCCGAAGCGCGCGGCCTGGGTCGCGTCG
>CAMLCW010000400.1 GCA_946478645.1 uncultured Variovorax sp. | reverse complement strand
ACGGCGTGCCGGCGGCGGGCTCGGCATTGCACTTCGTCGGCATGATGCTGCAGCAGGCCAGCGGCGCCGATCTCACCGCCGTGGCCTACCGCGGCGGCGCGCCGCTGCTCAACGACGTGCTGGGCGGGCAGGTGCCGTTGAGCGTGAGCGTGCTGGGCGAGGTGATGCCGCATGTCCGCGCGGGCAAGCTGCGCGGGCTCGCGGTGTCGAGTGCGCAGCGCTCGCCGTTCCTGCCCGAGGTGCCGACCTTCGTCGAGCAGGGCTTTCCGGGCATCGTGGTGCAGGAGTGGCTGGGCTGGTTCCTGCCGGCGCGCACGCCGGCCGCGACGGTGCAGCGCCTCAATGCGCTGGTGCGCGAGGGGCTCGCGGCGCCCGGGTTCGCCGAGGCCCTGGCGAAGGTCGGGCTGCAGCCGATGCACCAGGACGCCGACGCGTTCGCCCGCATGGTGCGCGCGGATCGCGAGCGCTGGGCACCGGTCGTCAAGGCGGCCAACTTCACCGCGGAGGACTGACCCGTGGCCCTGCAGATCAATGGCGCCCAGGCGCTCGTGCAGCTGTTGCGCGCAGAGCAGGTGAGCGATGTCTTCGGCATCGTCGGCGGCAAGCTCGGGCCGCTGCTGCACGCGATTTCCGAGCAGCCGCAGATGCGCTTCCTCGGCGTGCGCCATGAAGCCGCGGGGCCGATGATGGCCGCGGCCGTCCATGCCGCGACGGGGCGGGTCGCGGTGGCGCTCGGCGAGATGGGGCCGGGCGGCCTGAACCTCATCTCGGGCCTGGGCGTGGCCTTCAACAACAACCTGCCGCTGCTCGCGATCACCACCAACCAGCACCGTGCCGCCAGCTATCCGCACCTGGGCATGTTCATGGACCTCGACACGGTGGCGATGACGCGGCCCCTCACCAAGTGGAACGCCGTGGTGCCCGACGCGCGTCGTCTGCCCGAGATCGTGCGCCGCGCCTTTCGTGAGGCGCTTGGTGGCCGGCCCGGTCCGGTGCACCTGGACATTCCGCAGGACGTACTGAGCCAGGCCTGCAGCTTCGACGACGCGGAATTCGCGCTGCCGCCATCGCGCTACCGCGCGCTCGGCCGCGTGCGCCCCGATGCCGACGACCTGGGCCGCGCGGCCGCGCTCATGGCCGAAGCGAGGCGGCCGCTGATCGTGGCGGGCGGCGGCGTGATCGCCAGCGGCGCCGTCGAGGCGGTGCGCGCGCTCGCGCAACGCTGGCAGGCGCCGGTGCTGCCGACGCAGATGGCGCTGGGCGTGGTTGCGTCGGACAGCCCGCACTTCATCGGGCAGGGCGGCCTGATCGCGGGCGAGCCCGTGCGGCAGGCCTTCGAGCAGGCCGATCTGGTGTTGGCGGTGGGCTGCCGCTGGTCGTCGTGGATGTGGGACGAACGCGGCCCGCTCGCGCGGCGGTCGCAGCGGCTGGTCAGCATCAACATCGACCCGTCGGCGCTCGGGCAGCCGGCCCTGCACGAGGTGGCGCTGCAGGCCGATGCCCGGGCCGCGCTCGCCGATCTGCAGGCCGCCTGCGGCGAGGGGCTGGGCCGGCAGGTCGAGCGCGCGTGGCTGCCGGGCCTGCGCGCGGCGCGCGCCGCGTACGATTCGCGTGTGGCCGCGATGGGCGAGGAAGACGAGGGGAAAGATGGCGAGCCCATGCACCCCGCGGCGCTCGCACGCGCCATCGGCCAGGCCTTGCCGCAGGACTGCCTGGCGGTCTTCGACGGCGGCCACACGAGTTTCTGGAGCAACGACCTGACGCCCGTGCGCGAGGCGCGCACGCGCTTTCACGAGCCGGGCATGAGCCACCTCGGCTTCGGGCTGCCCTATGCCATCGCGCTGCAGGCGCAGCAGCCGCAGCGCACCGTCGCGCTCATCACGGGCGACGGCTCCTTCGGCTTCACGCTCAACGAGCTCGACACCGCGCGCCGCTACCGCCTGCCGGTGCTCTGCGTGCTGCACAACAACGCGGCCTGGGGCATCATCCGCGCGGGCCAGCGCAATGCGCTGGGCTTCGAAATGGGAACGGCGCTCGACGGCACCGACTATGCCGCCATCGCGCGCGGCTTCGGCTGCCACGGCGAGCGCGTCACTGCCCTGGCCGAGGTCGCGCCGGCGATCCGCCGTGCGCTCGCCTCCGGCCTGCCGGCGGTGCTCGATTGCCAGACCCGTTTCGTTCCGCACCCCGCCATGCCTGCCTTCGCAAGCATGAACCGCTACGGCCAATGAACCAGCAAAGCAAAAGGAAAGATCCGTGTCCAGCCTGACCCTGCAGCAAGCCCAGACCATCATCGACGCCGCCCTGAAGAAATCGAAAGAGGCGGGCTACCAGCCCATGGGCATCGCGGTGCTCGACGCCGCCGGCCACCTCAAGGCCTTTGCGAGCGAAGACGGCGCCAGCATGTTCCGCTTCGACGTTGCGCGCGCCAAGGCATGGGGTGCCGTGGGCATGGGCGTGGCGAGCCGCAAGCTGGCCGAGCGCGCGAAGGACAACCCCAATTTCTTCGTCGCGCTCGCGGCCACGGCCGACGGCCGCTTCCTGCCGCAGACCGGTGCCGTGGTGATCCGCGATGCCAGTGGCCAGCTGCTCGGCGCCGTGGGCGCCAGCGGCGGCACCGGCGACGAGGACGAAGCCATCTGCATCGCCGGTGTACAGGCGGCCGGGTTGGCCGCGGGTTAGAAAGCGGCGCTCAGCCGCCGGCCTGCCAATCCGGCAGGCGGGCGTGGGCGTCGCGCCGGTTCACTTCGTAGAACAGGCCGCGCAGCCAGCGGTTCGACGCATCGTTCTGCATGCGCCGGTGCCAGTACTGCTGCACCTGCAGCTGCGGCGGTTTGAAGGGCAGTTCGATGGTCTTGACCGCGATGTGCCGCTGCACCACGGTGGCGATGTCGTCGGGCACCGTGGCCACCAGGTCGCTGCCGGGCAGCAGCGCCAGCAGGCTCATGAAGTGCGACAGCTCCAGGGTCACGTGGCGGTGCCAGCCCTTGTCTTCGAGGAAGCGGTCGAGCATGTGCTCGCGCCCGTCGGGCCGCACCACGATGTGCCTCGCCGCGAGGTACTGCCGCGCCGTCATGCGTGCGGGCGCGCCCGCATTGCGCGCGCAGGCGATGCAGGTGTACGACGTGCGGAACAGCGCCTGGCGGAAGTAGCCCGCCTTCTGCAGGTCGGGAAAGAAGCCCACGGCCAGGTCGGCCTCGCCGGCCTCCAGCGCCTGGGCCGCGGCCGTGCGCGGCATCGACACGGCATGCAGCCGCACCAGCGGCGCCTCGCGGCGCAGGCGGCGCACCACGCCGGGAAGAAAGGCCACTTCGCCGATGTCGGGCGTGAGCAGGGTGAAGCTGCGCTCGGCGTGCGCCGGCTCGAAGCCCGCGGGCTGCAGGATCTCGGACTGGATCGCCT
Organism: uncultured Variovorax sp.; assembly: GCA_946478645.1. The sequence goes on along the minus strand of CAMLCW010000400.1, from coordinate 1,223 downwards.
GCACCACGCGCTGCACCGCGGGCGCCAGCGCCTGCGCGCGCGGCGTGGGTTCCATCTGCGCGCCGGCGCGCACGAAGAGGTCGTCGTCGAAGGTGGCGCGCAGCCGCGCGAGCGCGGCGCTGGTGGCCGGCTGGCTCAGGCCGATGGCCTCGGCAGCGCGGCTCACGCTGCGCAGCCGGACCATGGCGTCGAACAGCACCAGCAGGTTGAGATCGACTGCGCGTATATCCATGGCATGAATTCTATGTATCCACGCCATCGACTGTACGGATGGGTTTGGGCTTCCTAGCATGCGGACTCCAAGAACAGAAGGAGACGAAGTGATGCGCCGCAGAGATCTCGCCCGGGCCGCGATGTGCCTGCCCCTTGCCGCGAGCGGCATGCTTCGGGCCCAGCCCGGCTGGCCGCAGCGGCCGGTGCGGTTCATCCTTTCGCAGCCGGCGGGGTCGGGCCCCGACATCCTCGCGCGCTACGTGGCCGATCGGCTGGCACGTGCGTGGGGCCAGCCGGTGGTGATCGAGAACAAGCCCGGCGGGCAGAACGTGATCGGCGCGCAGGCGGCGGCGCGCTCGCAGCCCGACGGCTACACCTTCTACTACGCCACCACCGCGGCGATGGTGACCAACCTCTACACCTTCAAGAGCCTGCCCTACGACCCGGTGAAGGATTTCGCGCCGGTGCGGCTGGTGGGGCGCAGTCCGTTCGTGATCGCCGCGGCCGCCAACTTCGCGGCGCGCGACCTGAAGGAGGCGCTTGCGCTGGCAGAGGCGCAGCCGGGCGCGATCGCCATCGCCACCGAGGGGCCCAAGACCTTCTCCGGCATGCTCGCCGCGAGCGTCGCGGGCCTGGCGGGCGTGCGCTTCAACCAGGTGCCGTACACCAAGGCGCCCGATGCGCTGCAGGACGCGATCGGCGGCCGTGTGCAGCTGGTCTGCCTGCCCGACGCCGCGCTCACGGCCTATGTCAAGGCAGGGCAGTTGCGGCCGCTGGCGGTGAGCACCGCGAAGCGGCTGCCGGGCATGCCCGACGTGCCGGCGCTTGCCGAGACCTTCGCGGGTTTCGAGTACACGGGCTGGAACGGCGTGTTCGCGCCGGCCGGCACGCCGCCCGACGTGATCGCGCGCGTCAACCGCGACCTCGAGGCGATCCTGCAGCAGCCCGAGGTGGCGCAGCGGCTCGACACCCTCGGCTCGCGCGCCGAGCCGCGCATGTCGGTGCCGGAG
>CAMLCW010000399.1 GCA_946478645.1 uncultured Variovorax sp. | reverse complement strand
GAGGCCTTCGAGCACGAGGTGCAGGCCCTTCTGCTCCGTGAGGCGGCTCACCAGGATGAAGAGCGGCGCATCGGTGCGCGCCTCGAGGCCGAGCTGGTGCTGCAGCACGGCCTTGCAGCGCGCCTTGCCGGCCATGTGGCGGCCTTCGGGCGTGTGGAAACCCTGCACCAGCGCGGCATCGCGGGCGGGGTTCCAGACCTTTTCGTCGACGGCATTGAGGATGCCGTCGAGCACGTCGCTGCGCCGGCGCAGCAGGCCGTCGAGGCCGCAGCCCTGTTCGGGCGTCTGGATCTCGCGTGCATAGGTGGGGCTCACAGTGGTGAGCCGGTCGGCGTAGTGGAGCCCGCCCTTCATGAACGAGAGCTGGCCGTGGTATTCGAGCCCGTCGAGGTGGAATGCCGCGTCGGGCAGGCCGAGGCCGGCGAAGTCGGAGGCCGGAAAGAGCCCCTGGTAGGCGAGGTTGTGCACCGTGTACACGCTGCCCACGCGCGGCCCGCCGTTGCCGCGTGCAAACGCCATGTAGGCGGGCGCCAGGCCCGCATGCCAGTCGTGCGCATGCACCACCTCGGGCTGCCACGCAGGGTCGAGGCCCTGCGCGAGCCGGGCCGCCGCCCAGCCCAGCAGCGCGAAGCGCCGATGGTTGTCGGCGTACGGCTGGCGCGACGGGTCTTCGTAGGGATTGCCGGGACGGTCGTAGAGCACGGGCGCATCGACCACGTAGGCGGGAATCGGCGCCCCGGCGCCGGCGACGGCGATCTCGCCCGCGAGCAGCATGGAGCGCTCGCCCCAGGGCGCCGTGATCTCGGCCACCGGCGCGAGACCCCGGACCCCGGCGCGGATCGCCGGAAAGCCCGGCAGCAGGACGCGCGCGTCCTGCGCCGCGGCACGCAGCGCGATCGGCAGTGCGCCCGCCACGTCGGCGAGGCCACCGGTCTTGAGCAGGGGAAAGAATTCGGCGCTGACCTGGAGAATGCGCATGCGGTGAATGTGCAGGCAGGCGGCTCAGGCGGCAGCGGTCGAGAGACGCTGCAGCATCTCGCGCGTGACCAGCACCACGCCGGCCTCGGTGCGCTCGAAGCGTGCGGCGTCGGCGGCGGCGTCCTCGCCGATCACCATGTTGTCTGGAATGACGCAGCCGCGGTCGATCACCACGCGCGTGAGCCTGCAGCCGCGGCCCACTTCCACGTCGGGCAGCAGAACCGCTTCGTGGACCTCGCAGAAAGAATGGACGCGCACGCCCGAGAACAGCACCGAGCTGCTGACCTTGGAGCCCGAGACGATGCAGCCGCCCGAGACGATGGTGTTGACCGTGATCCCATGGTGGCCGTCGCGGTCGAGCACGAACTTGGCGGGCGGCAGTTGCCGCTGGTAGGTCCAGATGGGCCAGTCCGTGTCATAGATGTCGAGTTCGGGCGTGATCGAGGCCAGGTCGAGGTTGGCTGCCCAGAAAGCATCGATCGTGCCCACGTCGCGCCAATAGGCCTTGGCCCCGGGACCGCGTGATGCGCGCGTGACGCACGACATTCCAAAGGGGTGCGCCAGCGCGCGGCCTTCGGCCACGGCGCGCGGGATGATGTCCTTGCCGAAGTCGTGGCTCGAGTCGGGGTTGGCGGCGTCCTGCTCGAGCAGCTGGTAGAGGTATGCGGAGTCGAACACGTAGATGCCCATGCTGGCGAGCGCCGTGTCGGGATGGCCCGGCATCGCTGGCGGGTCGGCCGGCTTCTCGAGGAAGTCCGTGATCCGGCGCTCGCCGTCGACGGCCATCACGCCGAAGGCCGTGGCTTCCATGCGCGGCACCTCGATGCACCCGACCGTGCAGCCCAGGCCGTGCTCGGCGTGGTCCTTGACCATGATCGAGTAGTCCATCTTGTAGATGTGGTCGCCGGCCAGCACCACCACGTAATCGTGCTTGGTCGAGCGGGTCTGCAGGATGTCGAGGTTCTGGAACACCGCGTCGGCGGTGCCGCGGTACCAGTGCTCGTCGCCCGTGCGCTGCTGCGCGGGCAGCACGTCGACCATCTCGTTGAGCTCGGCGCGCAAAAAGCTCCAGCCGCGCTGCAGGTGGCGCATCAGCGAGTGCGACTTGTACTGCGTGACCACCGCCATGCGCCGGATGCCCGAATTGAGGCAGTTCGACAGCGCGAAATCGATGATGCGGAACTTGCCGCCGAAGTACACCGCCGGCTTCGCGCGCCGGTCGGTCAGCTGCTTGAGCCGCGAGCCCCGGCCGCCGGCCAGCACCAGTGCGATGGTGCGGCGAACCAGCTGGTGGGCCTGGAGCGGCGCCTGGGTGGTGTTGCCGTCGTTGTTCATGTTCCGTGTCCCCTTGCGTTGTCGTTGAGAGATTCGTCGTGTTTTTTTACATCAGCCTAGCATCAAGCTGGCCGGCCTTGTGTGCCCGCAATCCACAGGCTCGAACGGGGAACTTCCACCGTGCCGGCGCACGCGGCCTCCGGCTCGTCGGGTGCATCGGTCGCGAGGCGCCGGCGCCATGGGCCGGGCGGCAGCTTGAACGCCACCGCCTGCGGCCCCGCGTTCACGAGCACCAGCCAGGCAGGCTCCGTCGGCGCGGCGGCCTCGAAAAGGATTGCAAGCGCCGTGCCGGCGCGCCAGTCGGCGTCTGACATGGGCTCGCCGTCGGGCCTGAGCCATCGCAGGCCGGGCGTGCCGGGCGCCGTCTCGGACGGCCACCACTGCGCGCGGCGCAGTGCGGGCGCTTCGCGCCGCAGCGCCGTGAGCCTTGCAACGAAAGTGCCCGTGCGCGCGGCATCGCTCGCGGGATCGGCCGCGCCGATCCAGGGCAGCCACGTGGTTTCGTTGTCCTGGCAATAGGCATTGTTGTTGCCCTGCTGGCTGTGGCCGAGCGCGTCGCCGGCCAGCAGCATCGGCGTGCCCTGCGACAGCAGCAGCGTGGCGAGCAGCACGCGCCGCAGCCGGTCGCGCTCGGCACGCACGGCGGGGTCGTCGCTCGGCCCTTCGACGCCGCAGTTGTTGCCGAGGTTGTGCGCATGGCCGTCGCGGTTGCCCTCGCCGTTCGCGAGGTTGTGCCGCTCCTCGTAGCTCACCAGGTCGCGCAGCGTGAAGCCGTCGTGCGCGGTGATGAAGTTGACGCTGGCCGTGGGCGCCCGTCCGCCGTGCGCGAACTGTGCGCTCGACGCGGTGAACCGGTGCGCGAATTCGCCGAGCCCGGCGGCGCCGTCGCGGCCCTGCCGCAGCCAGAAGCCGCGCTGCGTGTCGCGGTAGCGGTCGTTCCATTCGAGCCAGCCCGGCGGGAACTCGCCCAGCCGGTAGCCGCCCGGTCCGATGTCCCACGGCTCGGCGATCAGCAGCGTGCGCGAGAGCACCGGATCCTGCGCCACGGCGGCAAGGAAGGGCGCACGCGGGTCGAACGCGCCGTGGGCGCCGCGCGCGAGTGCCGGTGCCAGGTCGAAGCGAAAGCCGTCGACGCCGAGCGCGCAGGCCCAGTGGCGCAGGCTGTCCATCACCAGTTGCAGCACGCGCGGTTCGCCGAGCTGCAGGCAGTTGCCGCAGCCGGTCCAGTTGGCGTAGCGCGCGCGGTCGTCGGCGAGCAGGTGGTAGTACAGCGCGTTGTCGATGCCGCGCAGCGACAGCGTGGGGCCGAACTCGTCGGTCTCGGCACTGTGGTTGTAGACCACGTCGATCACGAGTTCCATGCCGCGCGCATGCACCGCATCGGCGAGCGCGCGGAACTCGCTCGCCGGCGTGGTGCCGGCGCGGCCGCTCCAGTAGCGCGCCTCGGGCGCGAACCAGCCGATGGTGTTGTAGCCCCAGTAGTTGCTGAGCCCCGCCTTGAGCAGCCGTTCCTCGTCGGCACGGTGCTGCACCGGCATCAGGCTCAAGGTGGTGATACCGAGGCGCTGCAGGTGGTCGAGCACCACAGGCTCGGCCAGGCCGGCGTAGGTGCCGCGCAGCGGCGCGGGCACGGCCGGGTGCAGCCGCGTGTGGCCGCGCACGTGGATTTCGCAGAGCACCCGGTCGCCGGGGGCGATGCGGGCGTGGCCCGGTGCGGGCGATGCGGCGTCCTGTGCGGTGACGCGGGCCTTGAGCGCGACCCCGGCGTTGTCGCGCGTGCTGCGCTGCGTCGGGTCGGCGGGGTCGTGGCCGAGGAAGGCTTCGCTGCCGTCGTAGCGGCCGACGATCTCGCGGGCGTAGGGGTCGAGCAGCACCTTGGCGGGATTGAAGCGATGGCCTTCGTGTGGAGACCATGGGCCGTGCACCCGGTAGCCGTAGACCAGTCCGGGGCGCGCGCTGGGGAGCTGGCCGTGCCAGACGCCGTCGGTGAAGGCCGGCAGGCGCAGGCGCTGCTGCTCGTGCTGGCCGGTGCTGTCGAAGAGGCAGAGGTCGACGGCTTCGGCGTTGGGGGCGGCGAGGGCGAAGTTCACGCCTTGGGGCGTGGGGGTTGCGCCGAGGGGATATGAGGAGCCTGGGGTCAGCATGGGGCTTGGGGTTGTTTGGGTTCCGGGGCCGGGTTTCGCCCCGGCGGGCGAGCTACTTTCTTTTGCTTCGCCAAAAGAAAGTAGCCAAAGAAAAGGCGACCCTGCTGTCTGTGTCCCTGCGCTTCGCTGCGGGCAACCTGCGGTGCTCGGTTCCGGCGGGGGTCCGCAGAACTC
>CAMLCW010000398.1 GCA_946478645.1 uncultured Variovorax sp. | reverse complement strand
AGGAAGTGCAGGACGCGCTGGCCGCCAGCGTGCCCTTCCCTTCGCGCCTGGGCACGCCCGAGGACTACGCCAAACTGGCGAAGCACATCATCGAGAACGACATGCTCAACGGCGAGGTGATTCGTCTCGACGGAGCGATCCGGCTTCCTCCCCGGTGAGTGGCGGCACGGCCGTGCTGCCGGTGCGCTCGAGCCGCTCGTACTGGGCGATCACCTGGGCCCCCAGCAGCACGAGCGTGGCGGCGATCTCCAGGCTCAGCAGCACCACGATGGCCGTGGTGAGCGAGCCGTAGACCACGTTCACCTGCGAGAGCGTCGAAAAGTACCAGACCAGCACGTGCCGCGTGGCTTCCCAGAGCAGCGCGGCGGTCACCCCGCCGAGCAGCGCATGGCGCAGCGACATGCGCCCGGCCGGCATCACGAGGTAGAGCGAGGTCAGCATGAAGATCTCGCCGCCCAGCCCCACCAGGTAGAGCAGCAGGCCCGACACCCCCGAGAGCGACCATTCGCGCCCGAACAGCTCGACGCTTTCCTGGCCCACGAGCCGCAGCGCGCCCGAGACCACCGTCACCAGCAGCAACCCGATGCACAGGCACAGGATGTAGAGGTACGGCATCACCGCGGAGATCAGGAAGTGCCGCCGGTGGTCGGCCTTGCGGTGGTGGAAGATCACCGCCATCGCGCTTTCGAGCACGCTGAAGGCCAGCGAACTGAAGAAAATCATCGTGACCAGCAGCACCGGCCCCATCACGTCGCGATGCTCGAGAAAATTCGACAGCGAGGAGACGATCTCGTTCGACTGGCCCGGCAGCAGCCACTCGAGGTAGCGCCCGATCGTGCGCAGCAGCTCACCCTGGTCGATCAGGTGCGACATCGCGATCACGCTGACGATCGACAGCGGCACGATGGACAGCAGCGCGTAATAGGCCACCGCGCCCGCGAGCAGCAGCCCCTGGTTGGCGCGAAAGGCCTTGAGCGCGTCCCAGACGAAGCGCAGCGGGTGGCGCAGCAGCGGTGCCGCGTGGTGCAGGGGGTGAGACTTTGTCATCCGTGGAAATCCGATGGGAAGTATGCCGTCCGGCGCAGGCCGCCGGCCGCTTGCGTATGATTTGCCGCTCTTCGCCTACATGACCATCCCCGCCTCTTTCATCCAGGAACTCATCGCGCGTGCCGACGTGGTGGAAATCGTCGGGCGCTATGTACAGCTCAGGAAGGCGGGCGCCAATTTCATGGGCCTGTGCCCGTTCCACGGCGAGAAGTCCCCTTCGTTCTCGGTCAGCCCGACCAAGCAGTTCTATCACTGCTTCGGCTGCGGGGTGCACGGCAACGCCATCGGTTTCCTGATGGAGCATGCGGGCATGGGTTTCGTCGAGGCGGTGCACGATCTCGCGGGCCAGTACGGGCTGCAGGTGCCCGAGGACGACGCATCGCCCGCCGAGCGCGCGCGCGCCGCGAGCCAGCGCCAAAAGCAGGCCACGCTGACCGACGTGCTCGAGAAGGCCGGCGAGGCCTACCGCAAGGCGCTGCGGCAGGCGCCCGGCGCCATTGCGTACCTCAAGCGCCGCGGCGTGTCGGGCGAGGTCGCCAAGCAGTTCGGCATCGGCTATGCGCCCGCGGGCTGGCGCACGCTCGCGGGCGTGTTTCCCGACTACGACGATCCGCTGCTCGCCGAGAGCGGCCTCGTGATCGCCAACGCCGAGGACGGCGCCGAGGAAGCCAAGCGCTACGACCGCTTCCGCGACCGCGTGATGTTCCCGATCCGCAACGTCAAGGGCGAATGCATCGGCTTTGGCGGGCGGGTGCTCGGCGACGAGAAACCCAAGTACCTCAACTCGCCCGAGACGCCGGTGTTCAGCAAGGGGCGCGAGCTCTACGGCCTGTACGAGGCGCGCGCCGCATTCCGCGACCGCGGCTATGCCCTCGTCACCGAGGGCTACATGGACGTGGTCGCGCTGGCCCAGCTCGGCTTTCCGAACGCGGTCGCCACGCTCGGCACGGCCTGCACCGCCGAGCATGTGCAGAAGCTCTTCCGCTTCACGGAATCGGTGGTGTTCAGCTTCGACGGCGACGCCGCCGGCCGCCGCGCGGCGCGCAAGGCGCTCGACGGCGCCCTGCCCTATGCCACCGACGTGCGCAGCATCAAGTTCTTGTTCCTGCCGGCCGAGCACGATCCCGACAGCTTCATCCGCGAATTCGGCGCCGAGGCGTTCGCGCGCTTCGTGCAGGAAGCCACGCCGCTGTCGCGTTTCATGGTCGAGGTGGCGCGCGAAGGCTGCGACCTGGCAACCGCCGAGGGCCGCGCCCACATGAGCAGCAATGCGCGCCCGCTCTGGAGCGCGATGCCCGACGGCGCGCTCAAGCGCCAGCTGCTGAGCGAGATCGCCACGATGGTGCAACTGGATGCACAGGGGCTCGCGGAACTCTGGGCCGCCGTGGCCGGCCCGCGCAAGTCGGCCGCGGCAGCGCCCGCGCCGCGCCACGGCAGCGATCCGGGCGACGACTTCGGCTACGACCCCGGCATGCCGCCGCCGATCGACTACGAGCCGCCGCCACGCTACGAAAACAATAGCAAGCCACGCACCTTCACCAAGGGCAAGCGCTGGGGCAGCAAGTTCGAGCCACCGCCCGAGCCGCTGCGCGGCCGGGGCAAGCCGCCGAGCCGGCCCGACGTGGCGGCCCGGCTGCTGCTGTCGAACATGGCCCAGTGGGACGCGCTCTCGCAGGAACTGCACCTGATGCTGTGCGACCTGCCCGGGCCGCATGGCGCGCTTTTCACCTGGCTCGACAGCCAATTGCACGAGCACGGCGTGCAGCCCTGGGCGGCGCTGCGGGAAGGCATGCGCGGGCTCGACTTCGCGCCGCTGGCCGAGCGCCTCATGAGCGTGGCCGAGGCGGCGTCGGTGCCCGAGGGCGAGGAGGCGCAGCATCTGGCCGACGCGGCCAAGGAGCTTTCGAGCGTGCTCGACTTCATGCTCGACGACCGCCTGAAGGCCCAGCAGAGCGAGGCCATCGCCGCGGTCGGCAAGGACCCCAGGGCGCTCGAGCGCTACAAGGCGCTCGAGGCCCGTCGCCTCGAACTGCGCGCGCGGCTGAATCCCCGCGGCGCAGAAAGTGCTTGAAATTCTCGCGGCACGCTATAATGTAGGGCTTCGCAACTGGCGAAATTTAGGCAAGAGCGACAGCAGCACCTCCGGGCCGACCCCTAGCGCAATGCACTCCCACGGTAAAGACCGTCGGAAAGGGTCAATAACCGCAAGGACTGCACACCAAATGTTCGCCCGACATCTTGCCTGACGAGGAATTTCTTCCTCTTTCCCAATTGTCTGCCTGCGCCTGTGCGCGGGCTTCGTGTCTTGTGGCGACGCTGCCCGTGCGGCGTTGCGCCTGTGAGTTCGCTTGGTCCATCTTTCCGCAACGAGGTCGTATGCCCAGTTCAAAGAAGCCTGCTCCTTCACTCGCCAAAAGCGTCGCCCCGAAGTCTGTTGCAGAAAAACCGTTGAAAGCCGGCGCTGTGCCGGCAACTAAGTCGGGTGCCGCCGCTTCCAGATCGGCAACCGCAACGAAAGTGAAAACCGTGCCCACGAAATCGACCTCCCTCGACGATCCGAAGAAGGCAGCCGCCAAGGCCGCTGCCGCGACTGCCGCCCCCGCGGCCAAGAAGGTCGGCCGCCCGCCCAAGGCCGCCGGCGCCGCCGCGCCCGCCACCGGTGCCAAGCGCGGCCGCAAGCCCAAGGCCGGCAACGAGGCCGCCGAGAGCGACATCGACCTGTCGGACATCGAGGACGATCTGTCCGGCGACGAGCCCGCGGCCGCGACCGAGGAAAAGGTCAAGCCGCTGCGCATGAAGATCAGCAAGGCGAAGGAACGCGCGCTGATGAAGGAGTTCGGCCTCGACGAGACCGTGCTCTCCGAGGAAGACCTGGCCAAGCGCCGCTCGCGCCTCAAGACCCTGATCACGCTCGGCAAGACCCGCGGCTATCTCACGCACGGCGAAATCTCCGACCACCTGCCCGACAAGCTGGTCGACGCCGAGACCATGGAAGTCGTGGTCACCATGCTCAACGACATGGGCGTGGCGGTGTACGAGCAAACGCCCGACGCCGAGACCCTGCTGCTGAACAACACCGCGCCCACGGCCACCACGGTGGAAGAAGCCGAAGAAGAAGCCGAGGCCGCGCTCTCCACCGTGGACAGCGAATTCGGCCGCACGACCGACCCGGTGCGCATGTACATGCGCGAGATGGGCACGGTCGAGCTGCTCACGCGCGAAGGCGAAATCGAAATCGCCAAGCGCATCGAAGGCGGCCTCATGGCGATGATGGAGGCGATCTCCTCCTCGCCCGCCACGATCGCCGAGATCCTGCGCATGGCCGCCGACATCCGCGAAGGCAAGGTCGTCATCTCGACCGTGGTCGACGGCTTCTCGAACCCCAACGAGGCCGACGACTACGTGGCCGAGGAAGACTTCGACGAGTTCGACGAGGAAGACGACGACGACGGCAAGGGCGGCTCCAAGGCGCTGACCAAGAAACTCGAGGAACTCAAGCGCGACGCGCTCGAGCGCTTCGACCGCATCGCCGAGATGTTCGAGAAGGTCCACAAGATCTACGACAAGGAAGGCTACGGCACGCCGGCCTACCAGAAGGCGCAGC
>CAMLCW010000397.1 GCA_946478645.1 uncultured Variovorax sp. | reverse complement strand
TGCGCTGAGGTCTGGGCGCGCCTTCTAGCCGGCGTTCACCAGCGCCTGCAGCGCCTCGGGCGACGCGAGCGCGATGCGCCCGTAGCCCAGAACGATCGCACCATCGGCCGCGAGCGCATTGAGCTCTTTGGAGAGCGTCTGGCGCGTCACGCCGAGCATCATCGCCAGCGCCTCCTGCGACAGCATCAGCTCGCGCCGCAGCTGCACCGACTGCGTGGCATCGCCGCGCGCCAGCACCAGGAGCCGGTGCGCCACGCGCGCGCGCAGGCTGCGCAGCGTCGCGTCCTCGGTCAGGCCGTAGAGCATGCGCACGCGCGCGGCCAGCAGCGCCGCCATCGCGGTGGCGAACACCACGTCGCGCATCTGCAGCGCAAAGGCCTCGGGCGGCACCACCAGCAGGTCGAGCGCCTCGAGCGCGGTCGCATCGTGCGTGCGCGGCGAGCCGTCGATCAGCGTGATCTCGCCGAACCAGTTGCCGGGCTCGAGCACGGCCAGGATCGCCTCGCGGCCGTCGCGCCGCAGCGAGGAGATCTTGATCGTGCCCGCCAGCAGCCCGTAGAAGCCGCCACCCGCGGCATGGACCGGGTCGCCCTGGCGGAACACCATCGCGCCGCGCCGCACGTGGATGAGTTCGGCCGCGGCCAGCAGCGTCTCGCGCTGCGCGCGCGGCAGGCTCATGAACCACGGATTGCGTTCCACCGCAGCGCGGTGCGCGGCGGAGAGGCGCGGCTTGGAAGCAGGCATGGGGACGCGGTTGAAAGCCTCGGGGCGGGGGTTTACCAGGGCCTTGCATTGTCAAATTCTTGACAGTTGAAGGTCAAGCACGGGTCTACAGTGGCCGCCACCTCACGACACGACACGATGGAGACACACCATGGGCGAACGCGCAACATTCACGAGCATGCAGCACAGCAGCGCCGAGGACTGGCAGCTGATCGGCGGCGAATTCAGGCAGTTCGCGGGCGGCTTGCCCGCGCGCGTCATCCGCCACCTGCAAATCCTCGAAGGCGACTACGGCGGCTTCCCGGTCGACCGCTACACCCACTCGCTGCAGACCGCGACCCGCGCTTTGCGCGACGGCCGCGACGAGGAGTACGTGGTCTGCGCGCTGCTGCACGACATCGGCGACACCCTCGGCAGCTTCAACCACCCCGACATCGCGGCGGCGATCCTCAAGCCCTTCGTGAGCGAAGCCAACCTCTGGATGGTGCAGCACCACGGCATCTTCCAGGGCCACTACTTCTTCCACCACATCGGGCTCGACCGCGACATGCGCGACGCCTTCAAGGACCATCCGCACTACGAGCGCACGGCCGAGTTCTGCGCGCTCTACGACAACCCCGCGTTCGACCCCAAGGCCGAGACGCTGCCGATCAGCGAGTTCGAACCGATGCTGCGGCGCCTGATGGCGCAGCCGAAGCAGAGCATCTACAAGGCCGCGCTGAAGGCGCCAGCGACCGCCTGAGACGCCGTGGAAAAGCGGACTTCCGGACGCAGAGGGCGCAAAGGTTTCGCAGAAGTCGCAAAAGAATTCAAATAAAAAAGTATTTTTCGATGTCTTCTTTTGCGGTTTCTGCGTGATCTTTGCGTCCTCTGCGTCCGGCTGTCCGAATTCAACCCACCTCCAAAAAACACCCAAACCCATGAACGCCACCACCCCCTCCGAAGTTCAGCAGCTCGTCTCCGCCGAGGAATGGCAACTGCGCGTCGATCTGGCCGCCTGCTACCGCCTCGTGGCGCTGCACGGCTGGAGCGACCTCGTGTTCACGCACATCAGCGCGCGCGTTCCCGGCCCCGAGCACCATTTCCTCATCAATCCCTACGGCCTGATGTTCGACGAGATCACCGCGTCGAGCCTGGTCAAGGTCGACCAGCAGTGCAACAAGGTGATCGACTCGCCCTACCCGGTGAACCCGGCGGGCTTCGTGATCCACAGCGCGGTGCATGCCGCGCGCGAGGACATCCAGTGCGTGCTGCACACGCACACGCGCGCCGGCATCGCGGTGAGCGCGCAGAAGAACGGCGTGCTGCCGATCAGCCAGCAGTCGACCTTCGTGCTGGCCTCGCTCGCCTACCACGACTACGAAGGGGTGGCCTTCCGCGACGACGAGAAGCCGCGCCTGCAGGCGGACCTCGGCCATGCCAACTTCCTGGTGCTGCGCAACCACGGCCTGCTCACCTGCGGCAAGACCATCGCCGACGCGTTCCTGTCGATGTACACCTTCGAGAACACCTGCCAGATCCAGATCGCGGCGCAGGCCGGCGGCGGCGAGCTCACGCAGGTGAACCCGCGCATCGTCGAAGGCGTGGGCCATGCGATGAAGGTGCAGACCGGCGGCATCGGCGGGCAGTTCGTCTGGCCGGCGCTGATCCGCAAGCTCGACCGCATCGACCCCGGCTACAGGTCCTGACGGGGGTCGGGATACGGGAGCGGACAGCCGGACGCAGAGGACGCGAAGGTTTCGCAGAGGACGCAAAAGCAAGACAGAAAGGATTTGTTTTGCTCCTTCCCCCTCCGGGGGAAGGTTGGGATGGGGGCACGACGGCGCATCCTTTGCACGCTGCTGGCCCCCACCCCGCCCTCCCCCGGAGGGGGAGGGAGAAACACTTCGTAGCGTCCGGCGGTTCGGGCCCTGCTTTGCAATCGTTTAAAAATGAGGGCAATGCGCATCTGCCTTCACGCCCTCCTCCTCTCTTCCTCCCTTCTTCTCACCGCTTGCACCACGGGCGCACCACCGCCCGCGGCCGAGGCCGATGCGCGCATCGAAGCGCTGATCGCGCGCATGACGGTGGAAGAAAAGGTCGGCCAGCTGAGCCTTTACGGCCCGGCCGACACCAACATTCCGGGCAACCCGGCCGCCAACCAACGCAATGCACAGCGCGAGATCGACGACGTGCGTGCGGGCCGCGTCACCGGCCTGTTCAACAACGAAGGCCTGGCGCGCAAGCTGCGGCTGCAGCAGGTGGCGGTGCGCGAGTCGCGGCTCGGCATTCCGCTCCTGTACGGCGCCGACGTGATCCACGGCTTTCGCACCATCTTTCCGATGCCGCTGGCCGAGACCGCGAGTTGGGAGCCCGCGCTGGCCGAGCGCACGGCGCGCGCGGCGGCGGTCGAGGCCAGCGCCGACGGCTTCCGCTGGACCTTCGCGCCGATGCTCGACATCGCGCGCGATGCGCGCTGGGGCCGCGGCATCGAGGGCATCGGCGAAGACCCGTACCTCGGCAGCCTGTTCGCGGCCGCGCGGGTGCGCGGCTTCCAGGGGCCTGACCTCTCGCGCGGCGACGCGCTGCTGGCCACGCCCAAGCACTTCGCGGCCTATGGCGCGGCCGAGGGCGGGCTCGACTACAACACCACCGACATCTCCGAGCGCACGCTGCGCGAGGTCTACCTGCCGCCATTCAAGGCCGCGGTGGACGCAGGCGCGCTGTCGATGATGAGCGCCTTCAACGAGATCTCGGGCATTCCGTCGATCGCGAATCCCGCCCTTCTCACCGGCGTGCTGCACCGCGAATGGCAGTTCCAGGGCTTCGTGGTGTCGGACTACACGGCCGACGAGGAACTGATCGCGCACGGCTACGCGATCGACGGCCGCGAGGCGGCGAAGCAGGCCTTTCTCGCGGGCACCGACGTCAGCATGCAGAGCGGCCTGTACATGCGCGAACTGCCCGGCCTCGTGGCCTCGGGCGAGGTGCCGATGGCGCGGCTCGACGATGCGGTGCGCCGCGTGCTGCGGGTCAAGCAGAAGCTCGGCTTGTTCGAGCATCCGTTCCGCGGACTCGAAGGCCCGCCCGCCGCCGAGCGCCCCTCCGACCCCGCCACGCTGGCGCTCGCGCGCGAGAGCGCACGCCGCTCGGTGGTGCTGCTCAAGAACGACGGCGAGCTGCTGCCGCTGCGAAAGGCCGGCCAGAAGATCGCGCTGGTCGGGCCTTTCGCCTCGGGCACGCACGATCTGCTCGGCGCCTGGAGCCTGTTCCCGGGCCAGGCCGCGCCCGTGGGCATCGACGACGGCCTGCGCGCCGCGCTCGGCGATCCGGCCGCGCTCACGGTGGTGCGCGGATCGAACGTCGACAGCCCGCTGGCCGGCGGCATCGAAGCCGCGGTGGCCGCGGCGCGCGCCGCCGACGTGGTGGTGCTGGCCGTGGGCGAGAGCGAACGCATGTCGGGCGAGTCGCGCTCGCGCACCGACATCGGCCTGCCGCAGGCGCAGCAGGACCTGGCCGAGGCCGTGGCCGCCACCGGCAAGCCGGTGGTGGTGCTGCTGAGCAACGGCCGCGCGATGGCGCTCAGGGGCGCGGTGCGCAACGCGCGCGCGATCCTGGTGACGTGGTTCCTCGGCGTGCAGACCGGCCATGCGATCGCCGACGTGGTGTTCGGCGACTTCAACCCCTCGGGCCGGCTGCCCGTGAGCTTTCCGCAGACCGCCGGGCAGGTGCCCTTCTATTACGCCCACAAGCGCACCGGCCGCCCGCTGCCGGACACCGATGCGCAGATGGCCTTTCGCACGCGCTACCTCGACACCACCAACCAGGCGCTCTTTCCGTTCGGCTGGGGCATGGGCTATGCGCCGGTGCGCTACGACGGCGTGGCGCTCGCGAGCGAGCGGCTGGCGCCCGGCGGTGCGCTCGACGTGCGGGCCACGGTCACCAACACCG
>CAMLCW010000396.1 GCA_946478645.1 uncultured Variovorax sp. | reverse complement strand
GGCCGCCCTCGAAGATCGGCAGGTGGATCGCGGGGCCCACGCCCCACTGCTCGCTGCCCGACTTGAGCAGCTTGCCGAAGCCGAGGCTCTGGAAGCCGACGAACGCGGTGAGGTTGACGTTGGGATAGAACTGGGTCTTCGCGTTGGCCACGTCGCTCGTGGCGGCTTCGACGCGCCAGCGCGCGGCCGCGATGTCGGCACGGCGGCCGAGCAGGTCGGCAGGCATGTCGGGGCGCAGCGCGATCGGCTTGACGGCCTCGAGCATCGGCGGCTTGAGCGAGGCGCTGGCGCCGGGCTGGCCGACGAGCGCATCGAGCGCATGCTGCTGCAGCGCGATCTGCTCGTTGAGCGCCTCGATCTGCTGGCGCGCCTCGGGCAGGCCGCCTTCGCTCTGGCGCAGCTCGAGGCGTGTGTCGAGGCCCGCGGCGACGCGGTCGCGCACGAGTTTCAGCGTCTCGTCGCGCTGGGCCAGCGTGCGCTCGGCAACACTGCGCTGTTCGTTCAGCCGCGCCCACTGGAAGTAGCTGCGCGCCACGTTGCTGGCCAGCAGCACGCGCGCGGCATCGGCTTCGGCGGCCGCGGCATTGGCGCTGCCGATGGCGGCATCGAGGGCGCTGCGGTGCTTGCCGAAGAAGTCGAGCTCCCAGCTGGCGCCGAGCTGCAGCAGGCCGATGTTCTGGGTCGAGCCGCCGAGCGGTTCAGGGTAGATGTAGTTGCTGTTGAACTTCTGGCGCTTCAGGTCGAGCGTGGCGTCGACCTTGGGCTTCAGCGCCGCGCCGGCGATGTCGGCCGAGGCCTGCGCCCGCGCGAGGCGCGCTTGCGCCACATGCAGGTTCGGGTTGCCGGCCAGCGCGCGATCGACCAGGCCGTCGAGCTGCGCATCGCCAAAGGCACGCCACCACTGGCTGTCGATCGCCGGCATGGCGGCGGCATGGCTGTCGGCGGCAATGCCGAGCGACGCGGCGTCGCGCAAGGTGGCCTCGGAGCGGATGCCGCCCATGTCGGCACAGCCGGCCAGCACGACCACCAGCAGCGCGGCGGCAACGACGGGGGTGCGGCGCATGGCGCGCGCAGCGAGGGAATCAGTCATTCTTTTCTCCACGGGCCGAGAGAACCTGTGCGTTGTCGAGCACGCGGCGCAGGTAGCCCTTGAGCTGCACCCACTCTTCCTTGCTGAAGCCCGCGAGGACATCGTTCTGCACGCGGCACAGCACATGCGGCACCTCCTTGGCGGCGGCGCGGCCTTCGTCGGTGAGTTCAATGTTGACCACGCGGCGGTCTTCGAGCGAGCGCACGCGGCGGCACAGGCCCTTGGCCTCGAGCCGGTCGAGCAGGCGCGTCATTGCGCCCGCATCGAGCTCGCAGGCGCGCGCCAGTTCGGCCACGGTGGTGGCCGCGCCCACGTGCAGCTTGTAGAGCGGCATCCATTGCGGATAGGTCGGGCCGCCCGGTTCGCAGAGGCCGGTTTCGACCGACTGCGCGACCGCGCTCACGATGCGGCGCATCAGATAGCCGATGCTGTCCTCGGCCCGGTAGGTTTCGGGACGATAGAAATCGGCCGGCTCGCGGATGGAAGCCGGGGCCTGGCTGCCCTGCGGGGTGTCTGCATCGCTCATGGCCGAAATATTAATTGCCGAGGCAATCATTGTCAAGGCTACCTTTGAGACGGCAAAGGTCGCTCGTTACAATCCCCCGATGGCATCTCCTCCCCTGTCCTCGCCGGCCAAGGGCTCACCCCGATCGCTCTCGGGCCTGGGCCCTTTTCTTCGGCCCTACCGCGTCCAGATCGTGCTCGCCGGCATCTTTCTGGTGATGGCCGCGGTCACCACGCTGGCCTTTCCCATTGCACTGCGCAGCCTGATCGACGGCGGCCTGATCACGAGCGACAAGGGCGCGCAGACGATGGCACTGCGCGAACATTTCGGCGCGCTGTTCGCGGTGGCGGTGGCGCTCGGCCTGTTTTCGGCGGCGCGCTTCTACACGGTGAGCTGGCTCGGCGAGCGCGTCACGGCCGACCTGCGCAACGCGGTCTACGCGCGCGTGCTGCGCCAGAGCCCGGCTTTCTTCGAAACCACCCAGACCGGCGAGGTGCTGTCGCGCCTGACGGCCGACACCACGCTGGTGCAGACCGTGGTGGGCTCGTCGCTCAGCATGGGCCTGCGCAATGCGGTGATGGGCGTGGGCGCGCTCGCCGTGCTGATCTGGACCAACCCCTACGTGATGGTGCAGGTGATGGGCATCCTGGTGCTGGTGGTGCTGCCGAGCATGTGGTTCGGCCGCCGCGTGCGCAAGCTCTCGCGCGCCAGCCAGGACCGCGTGGCCGACGCGAGCGCCATCGCGGCCGAGGTGCTCAACGCGATTCCGGTGGTGCAGAGCTACACGGCCGAGCAGCGCGAGGCCGAGCGCTTCCGCACCTCGACCGAGAACGCGTTCGGCACCGCCGTGCGGCGCACCCGCGCGCGCTCGGTGCTCGTGGCCTTCATCATCATCGCCACCTCGGCGGCGCTGCTGTGGGGCCTGTACCAGGGCACGCAGGCGGTGCTGCGCGGCGACATCACGGCCGGGCACCTGGGGCAGACGGTGGTCTACGTCGCGATCCTCGCGGCGGCCACCGCGGTGCTGGGCGAGGTCTACGGCGACCTGCTGCGCGCGGCCGGGGCCACCGAGCGGCTCATGGAACTGCTGCACGCGCCTTCGGCCATCGTGTCGCCGCCGAACCCCGCCACGGCGCAGACGCCCGCGGCGGGCAGCGCGATCCGCTTCGACGCCGTGACCTTCCACTACCCGTCACGGCCGGCAACACCGGCGCTGAAGGACTTCAGCCTCGACGTGGCCCCGGGCGAGACGGTGGCACTCGTGGGTTCGAGCGGCGCGGGCAAGAGCACGGTGTTCCAGCTGCTGCTGCGCTACTACGACCCGCAGTCGGGCCGGCTGCTGCTCGACGGCGCGCCGCTCGCCGGGCTCGCGCTCGCCGACCTGCGCACGCGCATCGGCCTGGTGCCGCAGGATGCGGTGATCTTTTCGGCCAGCGCGTTCGAGAACATCCGCTACGGCCGGCCCGAGGCGAGCGCCGACGAGGTGCATGCCGCGGCGCGCGCGGCCTTCGCGCACGACTTCCTCAGCGCACTGCCCGAGGGCTACGACACCTTCCTCGGCGAGCGCGGCGTGCGCCTGTCGGGCGGGCAGCGCCAGCGCATTGCGATCGCGCGCGCGATCCTGAAGAACCCGCCGCTGCTGCTGCTCGACGAAGCCACGAGCGCGCTCGACGCCGAAAGCGAGCGCATGGTGCAGGCCGCGCTCGAATCGGCGATGGAGAACCGAACCACGCTCGTGATCGCACACCGGCTCGCGACGGTGCAGCGCGCGGACCGCATCGTGGTGCTCGACCACGGCGGCATCGTCGAACAGGGCACGCATGCGGCGCTGGTGGCGCAGGGCGGCGTGTATGCGCGGCTGGCGGCGCTGCAGTTCACGAGCTGAGGTCGGGGTCGGGGTCGGGGTCGGGAGCGGGAGCGGGTACCGGACGCAGAGGACGCGAAGGTTTCGCAGAGGACGCGAAAGGGATGCAAGAAATGAAAAGGAGAGCCGTGGCTCTCCTTTCTTTTTTGCGACTTCGCGGATTCCTCTATTGAAGGGTTTCCTTGAGGGCGGCGGGGATCGGCAGGGGCACGACGGGAATGCCCTCTTCGAGCAGCGCGACGGTCTGCTCGGGCGTGGCCTGGCCGCGGATGCCGCGCTCCTCGGCTTCGCCGTAGTGCATGCGGCGGGCTTCGTCGGCAAAGCGGTCGCCGACGTCCTCGGTCCTGGCGAGCACCTCGCGAACGGCATGCATCCAGCGCGCCTCGGGCGACTGCTGTTCGGCGGGCAGTTGCGGCTTCGAGGGCGCAGCGGCCGCTTCGGGCGGCCTGGCATTGCCGAGGTTGAGGCGCGGCGCGCTCAGCAGCTTGACGATGCGCGTGTCGGCGCAGATCGGGCATTCGACCAACCCGGCGGCGAGTTGCGCGTCGAATGCCTCGTTGGACGCGAACCAGCCTTCGAAGCCGTGGCCGTGCGCGCAGCGGAGATCGAGAACCTTCATGCGCGGATTATCCCGCGCCGCCCTGTTCCGGGGGCGCCTGCCAATCCAGAGCCCACGCCCCCGAAAGGACGTTCTGCAGCCAGAGCGCGCAGGTGAGCGACTTGGCGTCGGTGATGGTGCCGTCGCGGCACCACAGCGCCACATCCTGCGGCGTGGCGGTGAACACGTCGAGGAATTCGCCGTGGTCGAGCTGGCGCTCACCGAGCGAAAGGCCGCGCGCGAAGTAGATGTGGATGATCTCGGTCGAGTACGCCACCGCGAGGTGCATGGCGCCCGCGTAAGCCCATTCGCGCGCGGTGTAGCCTGTCTCCTCGAGCAGCTCGCGCCGCCCGCAGGCGAACGGATCTTCGCCCGCATCGAGCTTGCCGGCCGGGAACTCGACCATCACGCGCTCGACCGGGTACCGGTACTGGCGCTCCATGACCACGCGGCCATCGTCGAGCAGCGGCACCACGACCACGGCCCCCGGATGGATCACGTATTCGCGCGTCGCGCTGTGGCCGTCGGGCAGGCGCACGGTGTCGCGGCAAACCTTGAGGAAGTTGCCCTCGAGCAGCATCTCGCTGGCCGTGCGTTCTTCCCTCAGGTGCGAATCGG
>CAMLCW010000395.1 GCA_946478645.1 uncultured Variovorax sp. | reverse complement strand
ACCGGCGCGGCCTGGGCCCAGAAGACGCCGCTGCTGGTCTACACGGCGCTCGAGACCGACGCCATGAAGCTCTACAAGGACGCCTTCGAGAAGGCCAACCCCGACATCGAGGTGAAGTGGGTGCGCGATTCCACCGGTATCGTCACGGCCAAGCTGCTGGCCGAAAAAGCCAATCCGCAGGCCGACGTGGTGGCTGGCCTGGCCGCGAGCAGCCTCGCGCTGCTGCAGCAGGAAGGCATGCTGCTGCCCTACGAGCCCAAGGGCTTCAGCCAACTGAACCCGGCCTACTCGGACACGGCCCGGCCGCCGGCCTGGGTCGGCATGGACGTCTGGGCCGCGACCATCTGCTTCAACCGGGTCGAGGCGCAGAAGCTCGGCCTGCCCAAGCCCGAAAGCTGGAAGGACCTGGCCAAGCCGGTCTACAAGGGACACATCTCGATGCCGCACCCGGCATCGAGCGGCACCGGCTACCTCGACGTGTCGTCGTGGCTGCAGATGTGGGGCGACGCCGAGGGCTGGAAGTACATGGACGCGCTGCACCAGAACATCGCCCAGTACGTGCATTCGGGCTCCAAGCCCTGCAAGCAGGCGGGCGCGGGCGAGTTCCCGATCGGCATCTCGTTCGAGTTCCGCGCGCACCAGGTCAAGAAGTCGGGCGCGCCGGTCGACCTGATCTTTCCGAAGGAAGGCCTCGGCTGGGACATCGAAGCCACGAGCCTCATGAAGACCAGCACCAAGCTCGCGCAGGGCAAGCGCTTTGCCGACTGGATGGCCAGCAAGGAAGCCAACCAGATCAGCGCGCGCTGGTGGGCCGTGGTGGCCTACCCCGGCATCGTTTCCAAGCTGGAAGGCATTCCGGACGACTACGAGAAGCTGCTCGCGAAGAACGACCTGAACTGGGCCGCGAAGAACCGCGAACGCATCCTGGCCGAGTGGAGCAAGCGCTACGACGGAAAAGCAGAGCCGAAGTAGCCCCTCCCCCGTCGCGATCGACAACCGAACGAGCGAGTGCAAAAGATGGACATGACCGACACCCGATTCATCGCCCCCACGTTGCCCACCACCGCGCCCGCGGCGCTCGAGATCGTCGGGGTGCGCAAGGACTTCGAGACCTTCAGCGCGCTGCGCGACGTGCACCTGCGCGTGAACCCGGGCGAGATGCTGTGCTTTCTCGGCCCCTCGGGCTGCGGCAAGACCACGCTGCTGCGCATCATCGCGGGGCTCGAAACCCAGACCAGCGGCCGCATCCTGCAAAACGGCAAGGACGTGTCGTGGCTCTCGCCCGACAAGCGCGACTACGGCATCGTGTTCCAGTCGTATGCGCTGTTTCCGAACCTGACGATCGCCGAGAACATCGGCTACGGCCTGGTCAACAGCCGCGCCCGGCGCGCCGAGGTCAAGGCGCGCGTCGAGGAACTGCTCGCGCTGGTCGGCCTGGCCAGCTCGGGCGGCAAGTACCCGAGCCAGCTTTCGGGCGGCCAGCAGCAGCGCGTGGCACTGGCGCGTGCGCTCGCCACCCGCCCCGGCCTGCTGCTGCTCGACGAGCCGCTCTCCGCGCTCGATGCGCTCGAGCGCATCCGGCTGCGCGGCGAGATCCGCCGGCTGCAGAAGCAGCTCGGCGTGACCACCATCATGGTCACGCACGACCAGGAGGAAGCGCTCTCGATGGCCGACCGCATCGTCGTGATGAACCACGGCGTGATCGAGCAGGTCGGCACGCCGCTGGAGGTCTACGAGCAGCCGGCCACGCCCTTCGTGGCCGACTTCGTGGGCAAGGTCAACGTGCTGCGCTCGGTGGCGCTCGGCAACCAGCGCTTCCAGGTTGGCGAGATGGCGCTGCAGTGCGATGCCTGCGACGGCGCCTTCGCGCCCGGCGACGCGGTCAACCTCTACCTGCGGCCCGAAGACCGCGCGGTCGAGCACCTCAACGACGACACGCCCAACCGCCTGCGCGCGCGGGTCACCAAGGTCGAGTTCCTCGGCGGCCTCTGCATTGCCGAGGTCACCGCCGATGCGCTCGACGGGCAGGTGCTGGGGCTGCACTTCTCGCTCAACCAGTTGCACGACCTCGATATCCGCGAGGGCAACACCATCGACATCGCGCTGCGCGCCAACCGCATCCGCGCGTTCGCCGCTGCACGGGTCACGGCGCCATGAACACGCTGGTTCATCCCGCCGCCGCCAGGGCGCCCCTGCTCGCCGCAAGGCCCGCGATGCGCTGGAGCCGCGACGAGACGATCGCGCGCGCGGTGCTGCTCGTGGTGATGGCGATGCTGTTCGTGTTCCTGGTGGCGCCGCTGATGACGATCCTGCTCCACGCGGTGCAGGACCGCGACGGCCGCTTCGTCGGGCTCGCGCATTTCATCACCTACTTCCAGACGCCGAGCCTGCTGCGCGCGGCCTGGAACTCGGTGTGGGTCTCGGCCGTGGTGGCAATGATCTCGGTGCCCACTGCCTTCGTGTTCGCCTACGCGCTCACGCGCAGCCGCATGCCGGCACCGCTCAAGGCCGCCTTCCGGCTCATCGCGCTGATTCCGCTGCTCGCGCCCTCGCTGCTGTCGGCGATCTCGTTCGTGCAGTGGTTCGGCAACCAGGGGGCGCTCAAGTTCCTGCTGGGCGGCGCCTCCATCTACGGCGCGCCGGGCATCATCCTGGCCGAGGTCTACAACACCTTCCCGCATGCGCTGATGATCCTGGTCACGGCGCTGTCGCTGGCCGACGGGCGCCTGTACGAAGCCGCCGCCGCACTGCGCACGCCGCCGTGGCGCCAGTTCATGACGATCACCCTGCCGTCCTGCAAGTACGGCCTGATCAG
Source organism: uncultured Variovorax sp. (assembly GCA_946478645.1). The sequence goes on along the minus strand of CAMLCW010000395.1, from coordinate 1,878 downwards.
CGCGGCCACGGTGGTCTTCACCTACGTGGTGAGCGACTTCGGCGCGCCCAAGGTGATCGGCGGCAACTTCAACGTGCTGTCGGTCGACGTGTTCAAGCAGGTGGTCGGGCAGCACAACTTCTCGATCGGCGCGGTGGTCGGCATGTTGCTTTTGCTGCCGTCGATCGCCTCGTTCGTGATCGACTACGTGGTGCGGCGCAAGCTCAAGGCGCAGCTCACCGCGCGCTCGGTGCCCTACGCGCCCAAGCGCCGCAAGGTGGCCGATGCGGTCTTGACGCTGTTCTGCTCGGGCGTCTGCGCCCTTCTGCTGGCCACCATTGGCATGGCGGTCTACACGTCGCTGATCTCGCTCTGGCCTTACGACCTGTCGTTCACGCTCAAGCACTACCACTTCGTGCTGGTCGAAAGCGACATGGCCGCGGCCTACGGCAACAGCCTCAAGGTCGCGCTGGCCACCGCGGTGGCGGGCGCGCTGATCGTCTTCGTGGGCGCCTACCTGATCGAGAAGACGCGCAACCTCGGCCTCATGCGAAAGGGCATGCACCTGATGGCGGTGCTGTCGATGGCGGTGCCGGGCCTGGTGCTCGGGCTGGGCTACGTGATGTTCTTCAACCATCCGGCCAACCCGCTCAACTTTCTCTACCAGACGATGGCGATCCTGATCGTCTCGATGGTGGTGCACTACTACACCTCGAGCCACCTCACGGCCGTGACCGCGCTCAAGCAGATCGACAACGAGTTCGAGGCCGTGTCGGCCTCGCTCAAGGTGCCGTTCTTCAAGACCTTCCTGCGCGTGACGGTGCCGGTCTGCCTGCCGGCCATCCTCGACATCGGGCGCTATTTCTTCGTGGTGTCGATGGCCAGCCTGTCGGCCGCGATCTTCCTCTACACGCCCGAGACCATCCTCGCGTCGGTCGCGATCATGCACCTCGACGATGCCGGCGACATCGGTCCGGCCGCGGCGCTCGCGAGCCTGATCGTGGTCACCTCGACGCTCGTGTGCCTGGCCTATGCGCTGCTCACGCGCGTGCTGCTCGCGCGCACCCAGGCCTGGCGCAACCTCGCCCGGACCTGAAGCGAACCCCGCCACCCCGCCCCACCACCGCATGGAGAGAACACGATGACACCGACCCCCAGCCCCATCCTGCTCACACCGGGGCCGCTCACCACCTCCGACCGCACGCGCCAGGCGATGCTGCGCGACTGGGGTTCGTGGGACGGCGACTTCAACAAGATCACCGCGCGCATCCGTGAGCGCGTGCTCGACATCGTGCACGGCAAGGGCACGCACGAATGCGTGCCGATGCAGGGCAGCGGCACCTTCTCGGTCGAGGCCGCGATCGGCACGCTGGTGCCGCGCGACGGCCATGTGCTGGTGCCGAGCAACGGCGCCTACTGCCAGCGCCTCGCGCGGATCTGCCGCGTGCTGGGCCGCAAGGTCACGACCATCGACTACACCGAAGACCGGCAGGTGCAGCCCGCCGACGTGGAACGCGCGCTCGCGGCCGACCCCGGCATCACGCACGTGGCGATGGTGCATTGCGAGACCGGCGCCGGCGTGCTCAACCCGCTGCACGAGATCGCGCTGGTGGCCGCCCGGCACGGCCGTGGCTTCATCGTCGACGCGATGAGCTCGTTCGGCGCGCTCGAGATCGATGCGCGCAAGACGCCCTTCGATGCGGTGATCGCGGCGTCGGGCAAATGCCTCGAGGGCGTGCCGGGCATGGGCTTCGTGGTGGTGCGGCGCACCACGCTCGAGCGCTGCGAGGGCCACAGCCCCTCGCTGAGCCTGGACCTGTACGACCAGTGGGTGTACATGGAAAAAACCACGCAATGGCGCTTCACGCCGCCCACGCACGTGGTCGCGGCGCTCGACGA
>CAMLCW010000394.1 GCA_946478645.1 uncultured Variovorax sp. | reverse complement strand
GCGGGTGCTCCCCGGGGCCGCCGCCGGGCTGCGCTGCCGTTTTGCCTCCGCCCTTACCGCGCGCCGGTTCGGGCCCACCCGACCCCTTTTGTTTTTTTGCCGCGGTGCAGGCCCTGCAAGGCCTGCACGGCCCGGCTTCGCCCTGCATTTGCTTTTTTTCCGCCCCTTCGACCACAGAAAAGGACAGCCACATGACCCCACGTTCCTCCCGTTATGGCCTCGCTGCGGCGGGTTTTCTTTTGTGCCTCGGCCTCGCCGCCTGCGGTGGTGGCGGTGGCGGCGGTGGCGGCGGACTGCCGTTCCTGCCGCCCGGGCAAACGCCGCCGCCCACCGACCAGCCGAACCCGCCCGAGACGCCGGCCACGCCCGTCCTCAAGTGCGCGCCCTGAGCGCCACGCATGCCTTGCAACTTCCCTGCGTTGAAAGAACACCCATGAACACCTCCAACCGCCGCGATTTCTTCCGCAAGTCGGCCACCGCCCTCGGCGCCGCCTCGGCCATGACGATGCTGCCGCCGGCCATCCGCAAGGCGCTCGCCGTCGAGGCCGCCGTCGAGACCGGCACCATCAACGACGTCAAGCACATCGTGATCCTGATGCAGGAGAACCGCAGCTTCGACCACTACTTCGGCACGCTGCGCGGCGTGCGCGGCTTCGGCGACCGCTTCCCGATCCCGCTGGCCAACGGCAAGCCGGTGTTCTTCCAGGCCGACCCCGCGGGCGGGCCCGAGATCCAGCCCTTCCGCCGCGATTCGCGCATTGCCAATGCGTTGATCGGCTCGGGCACGCCGCACAACTTTCCCGACCAGCAGGCCGCATGGAACCAGGGAAAGATGGACCGCTGGATCCAGTTCAAGAACCAGGCGACGATGGGGTACTTCGTGCGGGAGGACATCCCGTTCCAGTTCGCGCTGGCCGATGCCTTCACGATCTGCGACGGCTACCACTGCTCGATCCTCACGGGCACCGATCCGAACCGCATCGTGTTCATGTCGGGCTCCAACTTCAACCCCGAGCTGCGCAAGAAGGGCATCAACTGCACCGACGCAGATTCCGAACCCGTCAACTCGCGCTGCTGGCCCAAGCCGGCCAACTGGGTCGCGGGCCGGGCGCAGCAGGCCGACGGCTCGGGCCAGATCGATCCGGCCACCGGTGTGCACAACTACAAGTACGTCAACAGCGCGTTCAAGTGGGACACGCTGCCCGACCTGCTGCAGGGCGCGGGCGTGAGCTGGCACATCTACCAGAACATGAACAACAACTGGACCGGCGCGATGCACGGCGGCCTGGCCTTCGAGAGCTTCCGCACCGCGCAGCCGGGTTCGCCGATCTATGAGCACGGCCTGACGGGCGGCCCCGACACGGCCGACGGCGCGACCAACTTCCTGGCCCAGCTCAAGCAAGACGTGATGAACGGCACGCTGCCGCAGGTCTCGTGGGTGCTGCCCACGCAGGCGCTGGCCGAGCATCCGGGCAGCAGCGAAGGTGTGGCCGGTGCGGCCGACTTCATCGCCGACGTGCTGGCCGCGCTCACGTCCAACCCGGCGGTGTGGAGCAAGACGGCGCTGTTCGTGACCTTCGACGAGAACGACGGCTTCTTCGACCACCTGGCGATGCCCGCGGTGCCGTCGTACGACGCCAGCGGCAACCTCATGGGCAAGTCGACGGTGCCGCTCGACGGCCACTACTTCGACGCCTCGGTCGGCAACTACCTGAGCGCCGCCGACACCACCAGCGGCAAGATCCGCCCCTGGGGCCTGAGCTCGCGCGTGCCGATGTACGTCATCTCGCCCTGGAGCAAGGGCGGCTGGGTCAATTCGGAGGTGTTCGACCACACCTCGGTGGGCCGCTTCCTCGAGAAGCGCTTCGGCATCACGGTGGACGCGATCAGCCCCTGGCACCGCGCGGTCTGCGGCGACCTGACCTCGTGCTTCGACTTCGTGAGCCCGAACGACCCGGTCGTGCCCGCGCTGCCCGACACCAGCAACTTTCCGGCCGTCAACGCGGCGCAGCGGCTGCTGCCGACGGCACCCGTGCGCAACGCGCCCGCCACGCCGCAGCCGCTCTATCAGGAGACTGGGACGCGCTTCTCGCGCGCGCTGCCGTACGAGCTGCACACCAGCGCACGCATCGAGCCGCGCGGCCTGGTGTCGCTGGTGTTCGCCAACACCGGCACGCAGGGCGCCGTGTTCCACGTCTACGACAAGCTGCACCTGGACCGCATTCCGCGCCGCTACACGGTCGAGCCCGGCAAGCAGCTGGCCGACCACTGGAACACCGGCGCCAGCGACAGTGGCAAGTACGACCTCTGGGTCTACAGCAGCAACGGCTTCGTGCGCAGCTTCTCGGGCGATGCGCTCGCCAGCGACACCGCGGCCTTCAAGCCCGAGGTGCAGGTCTGCTACGAGCCCGCGAACGGGCAGGTCTACCTGAAGGTGCACAACGGCGGCAGCGCGGCCGGCACGGTGACGGTGACTTCCAACGCCTACCGCACCGACGGTCCCTGGACGCTCGAGGTGGCCGCGGGCCAGACCGGCACGCAGCACTGGAACCTCGACGGCAGCGGCCACTGGTACGACTTCACCGTGACCGCCGGCCACTTCGAGCGCCGCTTCGCAGGGCGCGTCGAAACCGGCAAGCCCGGCGTGAGCGATCCCGCCATGGCGATGCACCTGGGGGCCTGATCAGATGACGCACCCCATTCACTTTCATCGCCACGCGCGCGCCGCGGCCGTGCTCGGCCTGGCCGTTGCGCTCGGCACCGCCGCCGACCTGGCTTCGGCCCAGCCGGTCGCCTGGGACCCGGCCAAAAAGAACCTCGGCATCGGCGAGAACGCGGCCACCACCGGCGTGACCGGCAGCAACAACCAGGCGATCGGCGGCAACGCCGGCAACAACGTGGCGACCCAGTGGAACCTGGCCATCGGCCAGGCGGCCGGCACCAACGTGAGCGGCGGCAATGCCAACACCGCCATCGGCTACAACGCGGGCCAGAACGTGGTGGGCGGCTGGAACCAGTCGATCGGCCGCAGCGCGGGCCAGAACGTCACTGGCAACTACAACGACGCCACCGGTTTCTGGGCCGGCACCAACGTGACGGGTTCGTACAACAGCGCCTATGGCGCCAATGCGGGCCGCACGGTCACGGGCAGCAACAACCAGGCCTTCGGCCAGGGCGCGGGCAACAACGTGGGCACCAACTGGAACCTGGCGATCGGCGAAGGCGCGGGCTCCAACGTGTCGGGCAAGAACGCCAACCAGGCCATCGGCTACTACGCGGGCACCAACGTGGTCGGCGGCTGGAACCAGTCGATGGGCCGCAGCGCGGGCCAGAACGTGACCGGCGACTACAACAACGCGACCGGCTTCTGGGCCGGCACCGACGTGACCGGCAGCGGCAACGAGGCCTACGGCAGCAACGCGGGACGCAACGTGGTCGGCAACGGCAACCAGGCCTACGGCGCCGATGCGGGCCGCGGCGTGAACGGCAGCAACAACATCGCCACCGGCCAGGGTGCGGGCGCCGGCGTGAGCGGCACGGGCAACCAGGCGTCGGGGCAGATGGCCGGCGCGCAGGTCACCGGCAACTACAACGTCGGCCTCGGGCAGGCCGCGGGCGGCGGCGTCGAGGGTCACCGCAACGTGGCGATCGGCGACGCGTCGGGGCAGGGCGTGGTCGGCAGCCAGAACATCGCGCAGGGCAGCGGCGCGGGCCGCAACGTGGTGGGCAGCGGCAACATCGCGATCGGCACCGAAGCCGGCGCGTACGTGAACGCGAGCCAGGCGATCTCGCTCGGCACGGCCGCGCGCGCGAGCGCCGACGACGCCATGGCGCTCGGCAGCAACGCCACCGCGTCGCACGCCGGCAGCGTGGCGCTCGGCGCGGGCAGCGCCACCACGCGCGGCGCGCAGTCGAACTACCTGGCCGCGGGCATGGCGGGCGCGCAGTCGTCGGCCGGCGAAGTGGCGCTCGGCAACCGGCAGCTCACCGGCGTGGCGCCCGGCAGCGCAGCGACCGACGCGACCAACGTGGGGCAGGTGCAGGGCATGGTGCAGGACGGCGTGGCCTCGGCCAATGCCTACACCGACACCGTCGCCGCCGAGGGGCTGCCACTGGGCAAGGCCTACACCGACCTCACGGCCGCGCGGCTGCAGAACCAGATCGACGACAACGCACGCCGTGCCTACGCGGGCATCGCGGGCGTCGCGGCAATGGAAGCCGCGCCCATCGTGCCCGGCAAGATCAGCTACGCGGTGGGGCTCGGCAACTTCCGCAGCGAAAGCGCCATGGGCGGATCGCTGCGCCGCACCTCGAAGGACGGACGCTACAGCGTCACGCTCGGCGTGGGCGCGACGAGTTCGGGCGTGGTGAGCCGGGTGGCGTTCACCGGGGTGTTCGACTGACGCGGTGCCCGCTCACTCGCGCGCGAGCACGAAGCGCTTGCGGATGCCGCCCGCGGCCGAAGGCGCCACCCACAGGTCGAACTCGCCGGGCTCGATCACCGGCTGCATGTCGCGGCCCATGAAGGCCAGGTCGGCGGCGGCGAGCTTGAACTCGACCGCCTTCGACTCGCCCGGCGCGAGGCGCACCTTGCGGAAGGCCTTGAGCTCGCGCACCGGCCGCGTCACGCTGGCCGCGCGCTTGGCGACGTAGAGCTGCACCACTTCCTCAGCTTCCCGCGAGCCGCGGTTCATAATGCGGGC
>CAMLCW010000393.1 GCA_946478645.1 uncultured Variovorax sp. | reverse complement strand
GGCTTCGAGCCCATCCATCTCCGGCATCATCACGTCCATCAGCACGAGGTCGATGTCGCGCACCTGGTCGAGCTTCTCGAGCGCCTCGCGCCCGTTGCGGCCGATCTCGACCACCGCGCCGCGCTGCTCGAGCGCGCTCGTGAGCGCGAACAGGTTGCGCACGTCGTCGTCCACCAGCAGGATGCTGCGGCCCTCGAAGATGCGGTCGCGCCCGCGCGCCGCCTTCAGCATGCCCTGGCGCTCGCTCGAGAGCTCGGCCTCGACCTTGTGCAGGAACAGCGTCACCTCGTCGAGCAGCCGCTCGGGCGAGCGCGCGCCCTTGATGATGATCGAGCGCGAATAACGCTGCAGCTCGGCTTCCTCGTCGCGCGTGAGGTTGCGCCCGGTGTAGACGATGACCGGCGGGAACGAGACGATCTCCTCGGCCGCCATCTGCTTGAGCAGCTCGCTGCCCTGCATGTCGGGCAGGTGCAGGTCGGTGATCATGCAGTCGAAGACCCGCTGGCGCAGCAGCACCAGCGCCTCCTCGCCCGAACCCACGGCGACGATCTCGATGTCGTCGTCGCCGATCAGCCGCATCACGCTCTCGCGCTGCAGCGCGTCGTCCTCGACCAGCAGCACGCTCTTGACCTTCTGCGTGAGCTTTTCCTCGAGCCGCGAGAACACCTTCATCAACTCGGCGCGCGTCGCGGGCTTCTGGGCGTAGCCGATGGCGCCCATGTGCAGCGCCGCCGCCTGCGCGTTCTCGGCCGCCGAGACCACATGGATCGGGATGTGGCGCGTCTTCGGCGAATCCTTCAGCCGCTGCAGCACGTCGAGCCCGGTGCTGTCGGGCAGCCGCATGTCGAGCAGGATGGCGTCGGGCACGAACTGCTGCGCGAGTTCGAAGCCGTCGGCCGCGCCGTGCGCGACCAGGCAGCGGTAGCCGAGCTCGTGCGCGAGGTCGTAGAGGATGTGCGCGAACTGCGGCTCGTCCTCGATCACGAGCACGCGGCGGACCTGGTCGGCCGGCAGCGCACGGTCGTCGTCGAACAGCGGCGGCGGCACCGGCGCGGGCGGTGCCGGGCTCGCGTGGTGCGAAGCGGAAGAGGGCGCACGCGTGGGCGAGGGCGCGGCCGGGGGCAGTGCCGCGCGCGCGGGCGCGGGCGCCTGCGCCGAGGCCTGCGGCGCCGCGGCCGGCAGCTGGAGCGTGAAGGTGCTGCCGCGGCCCGGCTCGCTCTGCACCGTGAGCGTGCCGCCGAGCAGCTGCGTGAGGTCGCGCGAGATCGACAGGCCCAGCCCGGTGCCGCCGTAGCGGCGGCTGGTGGTGCCGTCGGCCTGGTGGAAGGCCTCGAAGATCAGCGCCTGCTGCTCGGGCGCGATGCCGATGCCCGAGTCGGTCACGGCGAAGGCCGCGCCGCCTTCGGGCGTGCCCGACACCACCAGCGACACCTCGCCGCCGTCGGTGAACTTGAGCGCGTTCGACAGCAGGTTCTTGAGGATCTGCTCGACGCGGTGCCGGTCGGTGACCAGCGTCTTCGGCACGCCGGGCTGCAATTCCATGCGGAACCCGAGCCGCTTGTCGGCGGCCAGCGGGCCGAACATGTCTTCCAGGCCCTGCGCGAGCTTCTGCAGCGACACGTCCTCGACGACCACCTCGAGCTTGCCGGCCTCGACCTTCGCGATGTCGAGGATGTCGTTGATCAGCACGAGCAGGTCGTTGCCCGAGGCGTAGATCGACTCGGCGAACTTCACCTGCTCGGCGCTGAGGTTGCCCTGCGGGTTGTCGCCGAGCAGCTTGGCCAGGATGAGCGCGCTGTTGAGCGGCGTGCGCAGTTCGTGCGACATGTTCGCAAGGAACTCCGACTTGTAGCGGCTGGCGCGCTGCAGCTCGTCGGCGCGGTCTTCGAGGTCGCGCTGCACGCGGCGCAGCGCCGCGTTGCGCTGGTCGAGCGCCTCGGTGCGCTCCGACAACTGGCTGTTGGTCTGCTCGAGCTCGGCCTGCTGGTTCTCGAGCATGGCCTGCGAGGCGCGCAGTGCGCGCGACTGCTCCTCGAGCTCCTCGTTGGCGGTGCGCAGTTCTTCCTGCTGCACCTGCAGCTCCTCGTTGAGCTGCTGCGTCTCGGTGAGCGCTTCCTGCAGCTGCTCGCGGTAGCGCGCGGCCGCGAGCGAGGCGCCGATGTCCTCGGCGATCAGGTCGAGCAGGTCGTTGGTGCGCGCATCGGGCACGCGCGGCAGGCCGAGCTCGAGCACGCCGTTCACCAGACCGTCGCTCGACACCGGCACCAGCAGCACGGCCGACGGCGACATTTCGCCGAGGCCCGAATTGACCTTGAGGTAGTCGGCCTGGATCGGTTCCACCAGCATGCGCCGGCGCTCGGCCGCGGCCTGGCCGACGAGGCTCTGGGTCGGCGAGAACACCTGCGGCGACGATTCGGCCTCCATCGAGAAGCCGTAGCTCGCCGCGCGCCGCAGCGCGCCGTGGCGCTCGCGCACATACAGCGCCCCGACGGCGCTGCCGAGGTGGCGCGAGAAGAACGCCAGCACCTTGCGCCCCATGTCGTTGGCGTTGAGTTCGCCCACCAGCTCGCCGACCAGCTCGGTCTGCAGGCTGCGCAGCCGGGCCTGCTCGGCCAGCCGTTCCGCGTGCGTGGCCTGTTCCTGCAGCACCGCGTCGTAGCTGTCCGACAGCCGCATCAGTTGGCGCCGCCCGAAATAGGCGACCAGCCCCGTGAAGAGCAGCGTAAAGAGCAGGAACACGCCCACCACGAGCCAGCTCGTGCGGTTGGCATCCCCGTTGCGCTGGTAGCGCAGCGTCTGCTCGGTGTCCATGAAGGCTTCGAACTCGGCGCGCATGCCGTCGCTGAGCTGCTTGCCGCGACCGTCGCGCACCGGCCGCAGGTAGTCGGCACCGCTGCGCCGCAGCGCGATCAGCTCGTCCGCATAGCGGTTCCAGTCGTCCTGCAGCGCGGCGATGCGCTCGACACGCTCGGACTGCTGGCGGTTGTCCGACACCAGCTTGCGCAGCGCATCGAGGTCGCCCTTGATCCTCGGCAGCGCACCCCGGTAGGGCTGCAGGAAGCTCTCGTCGCCCGTCAGCAGGAAGCCGCGCAGCCCGGTCTCCATGTCGATGCTGCGGCGCTGCAGCTCGCTGGCGCTGCGCGTCACGGTGTCGGAATGCTCGACCCAGCGGATCGTCGACAGCAGGAACAGGATCAGCGCGACGAACACCAGGGCGCCGATGAGCCCCCCGAGCAGCGGAAGTTTCAGGTTGCGGCTCAGCAGGCGGTCGAAGTCATCGGGGTCGATCGCGGTGGGGGTTTTCATTCGGAAGATGCGTATTTGTAAGCAAAACCTTTGAATTTTGACCGAAACAAACGAAATGCCCTGTCGGAGAAGGCGCCGACAGGCACCCATGGCGGTTTTGTGGCACGCAGCATGCATCGGTGGCGCGCATCGTTATACTGTTGTTTTGTACAGCATTGCCGTGGCCACGGTTCCTTCCTCCAAGCCGCCCGAAGCGGCGCCCGATGCCCGCACGGTGTCCGTCCGGGCGCTGTGCGCGTTCGCCGCCAGGGCGGGCGATCTCGACCTGCGCTTCGTGCCCGCGCCGAGTGCGCAGGAGGGCATGGCCGGGCACGCGCTGGTGCAGCACCGGCGCGGCGAGGGCTACGAAAGCGAGGTGGCGCTGGTCTCGCACTGCGGCGCACTCCGGGTGCGTGGCCGCGCCGACGGCCACCTGCCGCACGCACCGCGCGTCGAGGAGATCAAGACCTTCCGCGGCGACTTCGCCGCCATCCGCGGCAACCACCGTGCGCTGCACTGGGCCCAGGCCCGCACCTACGGCTGGATGCTCTGCGAGAAACACGGCTATGAGCGCATCACGGTCGCGCTGGTGTACCTCGACCTCGGCAGCGGCGAGGAAACCGTGCTCGAGGAGGCACACACCCGCGAAGCGCTGCAGGCCCATTTCGAGGACCTGTGCGCGCGCTACGGCGCCTGGGCCGACAGCGAGGCCGCGCACCATGCGGCGCTCGGGGCCGCGCTGGCGGACCTGGCGTTTCCGCACGGGGCCTTCCGCGCCGGCCAGCGCGAGCTTGCCGAAGCCGTCTACCGGGCCGCCGCGAACGGCCGTTGCCTGATGGCGCAGGCGCCCACGGGCATCGGCAAGACGCTGGCCACGATCTTCCCGCTGCTCAAGGCCCGGGCCGCGCGGAAGATCGACAGGATCTTCTTCCTCACCGCCAAGACCTCGGGCCGCGCGGTGGCGCTCGATGCGCTGCGGCTGCTCGGGCCGGGCGGCGGCAAGGCGAGGGTGCTCGAGCTCACCGCGCGCGAGAAGGCCTGCGAATACCCCGACCGGGCCTGCCATGGCGACGCCTGCCCGCTGGCCAAGGGCTTCTACGACCGGCTGCCCGCTGCGCGCGGGGAAGCCGCGCAGGCTCTGCGGCTCGACCGGCCGGCGCTGCGGCGCATCGGGCTCGCGCACGGCGTGTGCCCGTATTTCCTGGCGCAGGAGATGGTGCACTGGTCCGACGTGATCGTGGGCGACTACAACTACTACTTCGACGCCAGCGCCTTCCTGTTCGCCACCATGAAGGAAGCCGAATGGCGCGCGGCGGTGCTGGTCGACGAAGCGCACAACCTGCTCGAACGTGCGCGCGGCATGTACAGCGCCGAGCTCGACGGGCCCGCGCTCGAGGAAGCGCACGCGTTCCTCGATGACGTCGCGGAATT
>CAMLCW010000392.1 GCA_946478645.1 uncultured Variovorax sp. | reverse complement strand
AGTTCGACGGCGAGACCTACGTGATGGAGCGCTCGCTGGTGCCCGACGTGGCGCTCGTGAAGGCCGACGTGGCCGACAAGGCCGGCAACCTGCGCTTTCGCCTGACGGCGCGCAACTTCAACCCGGCCGCCGCGATGGCCGGCAAGGTCTGCATCGTCGAGGTCGAGAAGATCGTCGAAGTGGGCGAACTCGCGCCCGACGACATCCACCTGCCGGGCATCTACGTGCACCGCATCGTGCTCAATGCCAGCCCCGAGAAGCGCATCGAGAAGCGCACCCTGAGCGCCGCGGTCGATGCCGCCGCCGCGAAGGTCGAGGCGCAGGCCGCGATCGCCCAGGCCGCCGCCGGCACCGAAGTGCCCGCGCCCGTCAAGAACAACAGCAGCAAAGGAGCCTGAGATGCCCTGGACCCAAGACCAGATGGCCGCACGCGCGGCGCAGGAACTCGAGGACGGCTTCTACGTGAACCTCGGCATCGGCATTCCCACGCTGGTGGCCAACTTCGTCGGCGACAAGGAAGTGTGGCTGCAGAGCGAGAACGGCATGCTCGGCATCGGCCCGTTCCCGACCGAGGAGCAGGTCGATGCCGACCTGATCAACGCGGGCAAGCAGACCGTCACCACGCTGCCGGGCTCGGCGATCTTCGGCAGCCACGACAGCTTCGCGATGATCCGCGGCGGCAAGATCAACCTGTCGATCCTGGGCGCGATGCAGGTCAGCGTGAAGGGCGACCTCGCCAACTGGATGATCCCCGGCAAGATGGTCAAGGGCATGGGCGGTGCCATGGACCTCGTGGCCGGCGTGAAGCGCGTGATCGTGCTGATGGAACACGTCGCCAGGAAGAAGGACGGCACCGAGGACCTGAAGATCCTCGAGGAATGCACGCTGCCGCTGACGGGCGTGGGCGTGGTCGACCGCATCATCACCGACCTGGCCGTGATGGACGTGGTGCCCGAAGGCCTCAAGGTGGTCGAGCTCGCGCCGGGCGTGAGCTTCGATGCGCTGCAGGCGAAGACGGGTGCGAAGCTGATCCAGTAACGGCAGGAGGCTACGCGTCCAGCGCGGCGCGCACCTTCTCGCCGAGCCTGCGCAGCCGCTCGACCGGTTCGTTGGAGAACACGAAGCGCAGGTACTGCGCGCCATGCGTCTCGCCCCAGCCCTTCATCGCGGTCGCGCAGACGCGTGCTTTCAGGAGGCGCTCGGAGAGCGTCTGCCCATCGATCCCGAAATCGCTCGCACGCAGGAGCAGCGACCAGCCGCCGGCCGGAATACCGACCGGCAGGCCCTCGAGTTCATTCAGCACCGTGTCGCGCCGGCGCTCGAGCTCGGCCACATAGGGCGCGAGCGTCTGTGCCGACCGTTCCAGTGCCGTCGCCACGGCGTCCTGCGCAATGCCCACGGGCACCACGACGTTGGCCAGCGACACGGCCACGAGGTCGGGCATGTAGCTCTCGGGTGCGACGGTCCAGCCGACGCGCCAGCCGATCATGCGCAGTTCCTTGGCCGACGAGCCGACGGTGATCGTGCGTTCGGCCATGCCGGGAAGGCCGGCCGGGTGAATCACTTGGCGGCCGTCGTAGAGCAGGCGTTCCATGGCGGTGTCGAGGATCAGCGTGAGGTCGTGTTGCACGCACAGCGCGGCGATGGCGCGCCAGTCGTCCTCGTCGAAGTAGCCGCCGGATGGCATCGACGGCGACATCAGCAGCATCACGCGCACATGAGGTCCGATGGCGGCTTGCAGTGCCGCACGGTCGAGCTTCCATTCCTGGCCGGGCGTGAAGACGAAGGGCACGTACTTCGGCGTGCCGCCCGCGAGGTGGATGCGATTGAGCAAGCCCGCATAGGTCGGATCGGTCACCAGCACCTCGTCGCCCACCTCGACCGTCGCGAGCAACGCATTGAGGATGCCCGAGAGCCCGCCCGCGGAGATCACGCAGTTGCGCGCGTCGTAGGCCACGCCGGAAAGCGTCGACACATGCCGAGCGGCAACCTCGCGCAAACGCGATCGACCGACGAAGGGGAGATAGCTGTTGTCCGAATCTTCCGAAGCGGCGCGTACGGTGCGCGCAACCGCCTCGGGGTCGGGCGGAATGTCGACGTCCAGGTTTTCGAGCCGGAGAAAGGGCGCACCGTCCGCATCGTCGGCGATGGCGCCCATGCGGTCGACACCGATGCCGGCGATGTGGTCGAGCCGAGCGGGACGGTGGCGGGGCATGCGTGTCTCCCAGGTGGTGGCTACAGGGCCGGCTTGCGCGGACGCGGCGGCCGCTGCGGCGCGCCTGCCGGGTCTTTCGATTTTTCCGCATTCTGCGGCAGCAGCAACGATTGCTGCGCCTCGGCCGCTTCGCGCAGGAAGGCCCACACCGCCTGCATCCGCGCGAGATGCTTGTTTTCGGCCGGCATCGACATCCAGAACGTGCGCGTGAAATTCGCCTGGTCTTCGAGCAGCGGGCGAAGCGATGCATCCTCGTCGGCCAGGAAGGCCGGCAACACCGCGATGCCCGCGCCGGCCGCCACCGCGCGGTGCTGCGCGAGCACGCTGGTGCTGCGCAGCGCGAAGGCGTCGGGGCGGTGCAGCTCGTCGAGGTATTGCAGCTCCTTGCTGAACAGCAGGTCGTCCACGTAGCTGATGAAGCTATGGCCGCGCAGGTCGTCGCGCGTCTTGATGGGCTTGTGCGCGGCCAGGTACTTCTTCGACGCATAGAGCCGCAGCGTGTAGTCGGTGAGCTTGGCCATCACCACCGGCCCGCGCGCGGGGCGCTCGAGCGAGATCACGATGTCGGCCTCGCGCCGCGACAGGTGCACCAGCCGCGGCATCGCGAGCAGGTCGATCGTGAGCTTGGGATGCTGCCGCGCAAACACCGCGAGGCGCGGCGCCAGCACGACCGTGCCGAAACCCTCGGTCGCGCCGATGCGCACCAGCCCCGAGAGGCCTTCCTGCGATGCGGGCGCGGTGCTCTCGACCGCCTGGAATGCGCTCTCCATCGCCTCGACCTGCGGCTGCAGCCGGCGGCCGGCCTCGGTCAGCCGGTGGCCGCCGGCCTCGCGCGAGAACAGCGGGGCGCCCACTTCCTTCTCGAGCGCCTGGATGCGCCGCGCCACCGTGGTGTGGTCGACCTCGAGCCGCCGCGCGGCGCTCATGAGCGTGCCGGAGCGCGCGAGTTCGAGAAAGAAGCGGAGGTTGTCCCAGTCCATTTGGGGTTCCATTCAGGCCGTTGAAAGCGGACTTCCGGACGCAGAGATCGCAGAGGTTTCGCAGAAATCGCAGAAGGATTTCCAAGAGAATTTTCTGCGTTTCCTTTTGCGACCTCTGCGAAACCTTCGCGTCCTCTGCGTCCGGCTGTCCGCCCCAGCGTTCTGCATTTACGCAAAACCGCAGCGCAATTTTGTCTATTGTCATCGCAAATCTGCAAAGCTACGATCCCCGCATTCACAGGAGACAACCCCCATGGACGCCACCACCACCCCCAAGACCCAGGTCGCCACCGTCAAGCTCTTGATCGGCGGCCAGTTCGTCGAGTCGAAGACCACCGAGTGGCGCGACATCGTCAACCCGGCCACGCAGGAGGTGCTGGCCAGGGTGCCGTTTGCGACGCAGGCCGAACTCGATGCCGCCGTGGCCTCCGCCAAGGACGCCTTCAAGACCTGGCGCAAGACGCCGATCGGCGCACGCGCGCGCATCTTCCTCAAGTACCAGCAGCTGATCCGCGAGAACATGGCCGAGCTGGCCGCGATCCTCACGGCCGAGCAGGGCAAGACGCTGCCCGACGCCGAAGGCGACGTGTTCCGGGGCCTGGAGGTGGTCGAGCATGCGGCGGCCATCGGCAACCTGCAGCTCGGCGAGCTGGCCAACAACGTGGCCAACGGTGTCGACACCTACACGCTGCTGCAGCCGCTGGGCGTGTGCGCGGGCATCACGCCGTTCAACTTCCCGGCCATGATTCCGCTGTGGATGTTCCCGATGGCCATCGTCACCGGCAACACCTTCGTGCTCAAGCCGTCCGAGCAGGACCCGATGGTGACGATGCGCCTCGCGGAGCTCGCGCTCGAAGCCGGCATCCCGCCCGGCGTGCTCAACGTGGTGCATGGCGGTGAGGCGGTGGTCAACGGCATCTGCGACCACCCCGACATCAAGGCGATCAGCTTCGTCGGCTCGACCAGGGTCGGCACGCATGTGTACAACCGCGCCACGCTCGCCGGCAAGCGCGTGCAATGCATGATGGGCGCGAAGAACCACGCCATCGTCATGCCCGACGCCAACAAGGAGCAGACGCTCAACGCGCTGGCCGGCGCGAGCTTCGGCGCCGCGGGCCAGCGCTGCATGGCGGTGTCGGTGGCGGTGCTCGTCGGCGAGGCGCGCAACTGGGTGCCCGACCTGATCGCCAAGGCCAGGACGCTGAAGATCGGTGCCGGCACCGAGAAGGGCGTGGACGTGGGGCCGCTGGTGTCCTGCGCCGCGCACGACCGCGTCAACAGCCTCATCGAACGCGGCCTGGCCGACGGCGCCAAGCTGGAGCTCGATGGCCGCAAGCCCACCGTGCCCGGCTACGAGAAGGGCAACTTCGTCGGCCCGACGATCTTCTCGGGCGTGAAGCCCGGCATGACCATCTACGACCAGGAAATCTTCGGGCCGGTGCTGTGCGTGGCTGATGCCGAGACCATCGACGAAGCGATCGCGCTGATCAACAGCAACCCGAACGGCAACGGCACCGCGATC
>CAMLCW010000391.1 GCA_946478645.1 uncultured Variovorax sp. | reverse complement strand
GCGAAGGCCGCGATGCCGAGCAGCAGCAGCGCCGCGATGGCCGCCATCACGGCCATGAGCGGATCGCCGCCATGCGCGGCCGCCACCGATGCGGCGAGGCCCGTGGCCCACTGCATCAGCGCGACGCCGAGGAACATCGCCATGGTGAACACCGCCATGGCCCGGCCGGTGAGCGTGGCCGGATAGGCCACGCGCACGTCGGCGTACTGCCAGACGATGAAGCCCGAGAGCACGCCGATCATCAGCAGCCCCGCGATGTCGAGCCAGGCGACGTGCGTGAAGGCGATCAGCGCGAAGAGCGCCGCATAGCCGAGCGCGCAGCCCACGATGCGGCGCCGCCGCGCGGTGCCGTCGCGGTCGATGCGGCCGAACAGCGGCGCGCCGATGAGCGAGATCACCGACATGGCGATGGCGACGTTGCCGCTCTGCACCAGCGAGAAGCCGTGGCGCTCCATCATGAGCGGCCCGAGCCAGAGGCCGCGCAGCGAGATGAAGGCCGCATACGTCACGGCGCCGAGCAGCACGATGCCGAGCGTGTGCGGCATCGCGAGCAGCACGCCGAACTGGCGGATCGCGTCGGGGATCGATTCCTTCGCCTGCGGCACCGCCGACGCGGGCTCGCGCACCCAGTGCCAGATCGCGAGCCAGGCCAGTGCCGAGACGGCGGCCAGCACCACGAAGCCCGCGCGCCACGAATACGCCTCGACCAGCCACGCGAGCGGCGTGCCGGTGACCAGCATGCCGATCCCGCCGATCGCAAGCACCAGGCCCGAGACGGTGGCGAAGCGCGCGGCGGGAAAGTGCCGCGCGACGAAGACGGTGCACACCAGGAAGGCCGGCGCGCAGCCGATACCGATCAGCGCCTGGCCGGCCACCAGCACCGGATAGCTCTGCGCCAGCGCCGAGAGCAGCGCGCCCGCGATCGCAATCGGAAACGCCACCAGCACCGTGCGCCGCACGCCGTGCAGGTCGATGCCGATGCCCATGAACAGCTGCATCGCGCCGAACGCGAAATGGAATGCGCCCGAGAAGATGCCGAGCGCCTGCGCCGACAGGCCGAAGTCGGCCTGCAGCGGGCTCGCCATGATCGCGCCGACGGTGCGGAAGGCCTGGCTCAGCGCCACGCCGGCGCACAGCGCCAGCACCATGACCCACGCGGCACGCGGGGTCAGCCTTGCACCGCTGCTGCCGTCAGGCACCGTGGCACTTCTTGTATTTCTTGCCGCTGCCGCAGGGGCAGGGGTCGTTGCGGCCCGGCTCGGCCTCCTTGCGGACCGTCTGGACCTTGGGGCCCAGGCTCTTCCAGAGCTGGCGCAGGTCGTACACGGCCCAGATGGCGGCGCCGAAGTCGTCGAGCCGCTGCTGGCTCACGCTGGGCGGGCCGTCGTCGCTGTACATCGAGAGCGTGGGCTTGGCGTTGTCGTCCTCGGTCAGCGCGACGATGTTGTCGAGCGCGTCGTCGAGCATCTGGGCGGCTTCCTTGTCGCGAGGCGCGGCCCAATCCTCGGGCCAGTTCTCGACCGCATACATGAAGCCGAGCGCCCAGACCTGGGCGAACGAGGGGATCTCCTCGCCCTCTACCTCGGCGCGCTCTTCCTCGGGCAGCGCGGCGATGGCGCCGCGGGTGTCGAGCACCTCGGGTTGCCAGCTGCGCTCGTCGTCGAGCGACTGCACGTCGGCGTCCAGGCCTTCCTCGATCTCGCGCCAGCGGCGCTTCCAGTTCCAGACGAACTCCATGTGCTGGGCCGGCACGAAGCCGTCGCCGAGCAGCACGGGCCAGTATTCGGCCGGCTCGATCACGCGGCGGGTGCAGATCAGCGCGGCCATGAAGCCTTCGCAGAATTCCCACTGCGGGATCTCGTCGTCGTGCTCGCGCATGGCGTCGAGCGCCTGGTCGAGCGCGTCGAAGTCGTCGGGGCCGAGGGGTTGCTGGGCGGGAGCGGAGGCAGGGGTCGGGGGGATGTCGGGGGAAGTGGTCATGGCAGGTCCAAGGCAGGCCTCTATGATGCAGCAGGCCGGCCGGCCTCACATTTCCACGCCCACGATGACTCCTTTCCCGACGCGCTACACCGCCTTCGCCCTGTGCGTGGCCGGGCTCGCGGCAAGCCTGGCCGCGGTGCTTGCCGCACCGCATCTCTGGGGCGCCTGGCTTGCGCTCGTGATCTTCGCGGTGCTCGCCGGCACCGGCGTGCACGACCTGCGCCAGACCCGCCACGCGATCCTGCGCAACTACCCGGTCATCGGGCACCTGCGCTTCCTGCTCGAATTCATCCGGCCCGAGATGCGGCAGTACTTCATCGAGAGCGATTCCGAGGCTGCGCCGTTCTCGCGCGCCCAGCGCTCGCTGGTCTACCAGCGCGCCAAGGGCGAGCCCGACAACCGGCCCTTCGGCACGCAGCTCGACGTGACCATCGCGGGCTACGAGTGGATCAACCACTCGATGCAGCCGACGCGGCTCGACAACCACGACTTCCGCATCGTGATCGGCGACGCATCGGCATCGGCGGGCCAGGCCGGGCATCCCTGCACCCAGCCCTACAGCGCGAGCGTGTTCAACATCTCGGCCATGAGCTTCGGCGCGCTGTCGGCCAATGCGATCCTCGCGCTCAACCAGGGCGCGAAGATGGGCGGCTTCGCGCACGACACCGGCGAGGGGTCGATCTCGCAGCACCACCGCGTGCACGGCGGCGACCTGATCTGGGAGATCGGCTCGGGCTACTTCGGCTGCCGCAACGACGACGGCAGCTTCAACGCCGAGCGCTTCAGCGCCAATGCGCGCGACCCGCAGGTGAAGATGATCGAGATCAAGCTGAGCCAGGGCGCCAAGCCCGGCCACGGCGGCGTGCTGCCGGCGCCCAAGGTCACGCCCGAGATCGCGGCCGCGCGCGGCGTGCGCGTGGGGGTCGACTGCATCTCGCCGTCGTCGCACGGCGCCTTCGGCACGCCGACCGAGATGATGCATTTCATCGCCGAGCTGCGCGCGCTGTCGGGCGGCAAGCCCGTGGGCTTCAAGTTCTGCCTCGGCCATCCGTGGGAGTGGTTCGCCATCGTCAAGGCGATGCAGGCGACCGGCATCACGCCCGACTTCATCGTGGTGGACGGCGCCGAGGGCGGCACCGGCGCCGCGCCGGTCGAGTTCAGCGACCACGTGGGCGCGCCGCTGCAGGAAGGCCTGCTGCTGGTGCACAACACGCTGGTCGGCGTGAACCTGCGCCACCGCATCAAGATCGGCTGCGCGGGCAAGGTGATCACCGCCTTCGACCTCGCGCGCATGATGGCGCTGGGCGCCGACTGGTGCAACGCGGGCCGCGGCTTCATGATGGCGCTCGGCTGCATCCAGGCGCAGAGCTGCCACACGGGCCACTGCCCCACGGGCGTGACCACGCAGGACCCGGTGCGCCAGCAGGCGCTGGTGGTGCCCGCCAAGGCCGAACGCGTGCGCAACTTCCACCGCAGCACGCTGCATGCGCTGCAGGAGCTGGTGCAGGCCGCAGGCCTCGACCATCCGCAGCAGATCACCGCGCACCACATCGTGCGGCGGATCTCCGACACCGAGGTGCGCCTGCTGAGCAACCTGATCATGCAGGTGCAGCCGGGCGCGCTGCTCGGCGCGCTCGACAAGCAGCACAACGTGTTCCGCACCTACTGGCCGCTGGCCAGCGCCGAGAGCTTCCAGCCGGTGACGCAGGCACCGCCGCAGGGCCTGGCGCAGAACCTCGCCATGGCCGCATGAGCGCCGCGCCGGGCCGCCCCAAGCAAGCTCACTCCCGCCTGGCGGGGAGGCGCGCAGCGCCAAGGGTGCACCAGTGAGTTCCCTGCAATGCGGTGAGCCGGCGCAGCCGGCCGGCGCGCCGGACGCCGACGGCTACGCCGAGTTCCTGCGCCTCACGCTGGCGAAGCAGCAGAAGAACGTGGCGAGCCATCGCCTGGGCGGCGAACGCGTGTGGCTCAAGAAGGCCGGACCGCGCCACGGCAAGTGGGGCTACCGCGTGATGGCGGCGGTGGCGCGGCTGGCCGGGCTCGACCTGCTCAAGCCGGTGCCGAACCCGGGCGGCGCGGCGGCCATCGCGACCGAGGCACGGCGGCTGCGCCAACTGGCCGCTGCCGGCCTGCGCGTGCCGCGCGTGCTGGCCGAGCAACCCGAGGGCCTGCTGATTTCCGATCTCGGCGAAGGCGGCCATGGCACCGTGGTGCTGCAGGAGCGGCTTGCCCAGGCCGCAGCGGCGGGGCCCGCGCAACTGCTGGCCGTGTGGCGCGAAGGGCTGGCCGCGATCGCGCAGGTGCATCTGCGCGGACAGCACTTGAGCCAGGCCTTCGACCGCAACCTCGTGCTGTGCCCCGACGGCGTGATCGGCTACATCGACTTCGAGGACGACCCGTCCGAGGTCATGACGCTGGCCGAATGCCAGGCCCGCGACTGGCTGAGCTACCTGCATTCGACGGCCATGCTGCTCGAGGCCGCCGCGCCCGAGGTAGCCGGCCAGCATTGGCATGCCGCGCTTGCCGAGGTCGATTGCGAGGTGCGCGAACGCATCGCCGAGGCCGCGCGGCGCATGAAGTGGGCCCAGAAGCTGCCCGCCAGCCGCCGCTGGGGCCGCGACACCCAGCGCGTGCGTGCTGTGGCGCGGCTGCTGGGGCGCTGGCACCTCGCCGCTTAGGCTTGCAGCGCCGCGCGCACCGCCACGCCGCGCAAGGCGAGCCGTTTCTTCATCGACAGCACCGCGCGGTCCTTGCT
The DNA here is from genome assembly GCA_946478645.1 of uncultured Variovorax sp. Next base: position 13 of record CAMLCW010000391.1, on the reverse strand, counting down.
GAGCAGCAGTGCG
>CAMLCW010000390.1 GCA_946478645.1 uncultured Variovorax sp. | reverse complement strand
GTGGTCAGCACGTGCGCCGCATGGTGCAGGTCGTCGTTCCATTGGGCGGTGCCGGCCAGCGGATGCCCGCCCTTGCCGCGCGCCAGCAGGCGGGCCTGGTTGGCATCGTTCTCGAGCACCAGGTGCACCTGGCGCTCGCGCGCGGGACCGGCGTCGAGCGCTTCGCGGATCTCCTGCACGATGTGCTTGGGCGAGCCGTCGCGGATGGCGTGGATCGCGTCCATGCGCAGGCCGTCGAAATGGAATTCCTCGATCCAGTAGAGCACGTTGTGCACGAAGAAGTCGCGCACGGTGCGCGAGCCCGGCCCGTCGAAGTTGATCGCCGCGCCCCAGGGCGTGCGCTCGGCGTCGTTGAAGAACTCGGGGCAGCTTCCATGGAGGTAGTTGCCCTCCGGGCCGAAGTGGTTGTAGACCACGTCCAGCAGCACCATGATGCCGAGCGCATGCGCGGCGGCGACGAGCGCCTTGAGGTCGTCGGGCGTGCCGTAGCTCGCGTCGGGCGCGAACTGCAGCACACCGTCGTAGCCCCAGTTGCGGCGGCCGGGGAAGTCGGCGAGCGGCATCAGCTCGATCGCGGTGACGCCGAGCTCGGCCAGCTCCGCCAGCCGCTCGCGCGCGGCTCGGAAGGTGCCCTCGTCGGTGAAGGTGCCGATGTGGAGCTCGTACACCACGGCCTCGTGCCAGGGCCGGCCGAGCCATGCGGCGTCGGGCCAGTCGAAGGCGGCCGGGTCGACCACGCGGCTCGGGCCGTGCACGTCCTCGGGGTTGAAGCGCGAGGCAGGATCGGGCATGGTGGTGCCGTCGGCCAGCCGCCAGGCATAGCTGTCGCCGGCACGGGCCTCGGCGAGCGTGGTGCGGTACCAGCCATCGGCATCGCGCGAGAGCGTGTGCGTGGCCGCGGCGCCGCCGGCGGGCCTGTGTACCAGAGAGACGCCCTCGGCCGAGGGCGCCCAGAAGGCGAAATCGACACCCGCGGCCTGGACCGTGGCGCCAAAGGGCATGCGGTGAATACGCTTCATGGTCGGACGTCCGGACGGCTCAGCACCACGAGCGAGCGGCACTGCAGGGGATAGGCAGGTTCGGACCAGGCCGGCGCATGCGCCGCCACGTCCTCGGTGGCCAGCGGCGGCGTGCTGCTGGCGGTGTCCACCAGCAACCGCCAGGCGCCGTGGCGCGACGCGGGCAGCGTGAAGGGGATCTCGTCATGGTGTGCATTGAAGAGCACCAGGAAGTCGTCGTCATGCTGCGTCTCGCCGCGCGGCCCGCGGTCGACGAGGCCGCCGCCGGGGATGTACATCGCGATGCAGCGCGCATTGCCGTCGTTCCAGTCGTCGGGGCTCATCTCGGCGCCGTCGGGCCGCAGCCAGACCACGTCGGTCACGCTGTCGGCCTCCCGCGGCTTGCCCGCGAAGAAGCTGCGCCGGCGGAACGAGGGATGCGCGCGCCTGAACGCGATGAGCCGCTCCACGAAGGTGACGAGCGCCTGGCGCTCGGGCGTGGGCGTCCAGTCGATCCAGCCGATCTCGTTGTCCTGGCAATAGACGTTGTTGTTGCCGTTCTGCGTGTTGCCGCGCTCGTCGCCGGCCAGCAGCATCGGCACGCCCTGGGAGAGCAGCAGCGTGGCGAGCAGGTTACGCTTCTGGCGCTCGCGCAGCGCCAGGATCTCCGGGTCGGAGGTCTCGCCCTCGGCGCCGCAGTTCCACGAGATGTTGTGGCTGTTGCCGTCGCGGTTGTCCTCGCCGTTGGCCTCGTTGTGCTTGTCGTTGTAGGAGACGAGGTCGTGGAGCGTGAAGCCGTCGTGCGCGGTGATGAAGTTGATGCTCGCGGTCGGCCGCTTGCCGGACCAGCCATAGAGGTCTTCGGAGCCGGTGAGCCGCTTGCCCACGTCGCCGATCAGTCCGCCGTCGCCCTTCCAGAAGCCGCGCATGCCGTCGCGGTACTGGTCGTTCCATTCGGCCCAGCCGGCCGGGAAGTTGCCCACCTGGTAGCCGCCGTGGCCCAGGTCCCAGGGCTCGGCGATCAGCTTGACGCGGTTGAGCGTCGGGTCCTGCCGAATGGCGTCGAAGAAGCCACCGAGGTTCTCGACCTTGCCGGCCTCGCGCGCCAGCGCCGAGGCGAGGTCGAAGCGGAAGCCGTCGACGTGCATTTCCTCGACCCAGTAGCGCAGCGAGTCCATCACGAGCTGCAGCGCGCGCGGATTCTCCAGGTTGACGGTGTTGCCGCAACCGGTGAAGTCGTCGTAGTAGCGCCGGTTCTCGGCGTTGATCATGTAGTAGGAAGCGTTGTCCACGCCGCGCATCGACAGCGTCGGCCCGAGCTGGTTGCCTTCGCAGGTGTGGTTGTAAACCACGTCGAGGATCACCTCGATGCCGGCGGAGTGCAGGGTCTTGACCATGGTCTTGAACTCCTTCACCTTGCCCGACGCGCTGTAGCGTGTCTCCGGCGCGAAGTACGCGAGCGAGTTGTAGCCCCAGTAGTTCTGCAGCCCCTTCTCGGCGAGGTGCCGGTCGTTGAGGAAGCTGTGCACCGGCAGCAGCTCGACGGTGGTGACGCCCAGGCGCTTGAGGTAGTCGACGACGGGGGCGCTGCACATCCCCGCATAGGTGCCGCGCAGTTCGGGCGGCACCTCGGGATGGCCCATGGTGAAGCCGCGCACGTGCATCTCGTAGATCACCATGTCCTGCCACGGCACCGACGGACGGCGGTCGTCGCCCCAGGTGAAGGCCGTCTCGAGCACACGGCCCTTGGGCATCAACGGCGCGCTGTCGCGGCGGTCGAACGACAGGTCCTCGCGCTTGCTGCCCACGGTGTAGCCGTAAAGGGCATCGCCCCAGCGCAGCTCGCCCACGAGGTCCTTGGCGTAGGGATCGACGAGCAGCTTGTGCGGGTTGAACCGATGGCCCTCCTCGGGCTTGTAGGGGCCGTGCACGCGATAGCCATAGGCCTGGCCCGGACGGGCCTCGGGCAGGTAGCAGTGCCACACGCCGTCGGTGCGCTCACGCAGCGGAATGCGCTGGATTTCATGGCGGCCCTTCTCGTCGAAGAGGCACAGCTCCACGCCTTCGGCGTGCTGCGAGAAGATGGCGAAGTTGACGCCCTCCCCGTCCCAGTTGGCACCGCGGGGATAGGGACGCCCCGGCCAGACGGCTGTGATCGAGGTATTTTTGCTGCGAGTCATCGAATGGATTGCACGAAGAAGTGGGACGAAGAAGATGGACCGGGAAGGGACAAGGCGAAGTGGCTCCCGGCTCAGCGCGGAGGACGGTCACCCACCGACTGCGGCGGCACGGGCGGGCCCGGGCGGCGAACGCCGGTGGTGGTGGTGCCGGGTACGGCCCTCGCGTCGCCCTTGGGCTCGCGCGGCCACCAGCGCTCGATCTGCGTGGCGGCCCAGTCCTTGCCCGCGAGGCCGAAGGCCAGCGCCAGTGCGAACACCACGCCCGCGAGCACCACGAGGAAGCTCTCGCGCACGATGTCGCCGCCGACCTTGACCTGGTCGAGCGCGATTAGGATCACGAACGCCATCACCGCGTAGCGCGCGATGCGCCCGAGCAGCGCGGCATCGCGCATCTGCACGCCGCGCAGGTAGCTCGCTACCGCCTCGCCCACGAAGCGCGCGAAGTAGGAACCGAACGCCAGCACGAGCAGCGCGACGAACAGGTTGGGCACGAACCACACCACGCGGCCGAGCAGGTCGGCGATGTAGCTCAGGCCCATGCCGTTGAAGGCCAGCAGCAGCGAGGCGAAGATCACCATCCAGTAGGCCAGTACCCCGAAGAGGCTGCTGGTGTCGCCGTTCCAGCCGCCCTGGCGCAGGAAGTTGTCCAGGCCGGCGCGCTCGGTGAGCACGTTGAAGTTGATGGCGCGCAGGGCCTTGGTGACGGCGAAGCGCACCGTCTTGGCAACGAGCCAGCCAGCGAGGACGACCACGATGGCGATGGCGAGGCGGGGCACGAAGGCCCCGACCTGGTAGAGCATCGCGTTCAGTGGTTCGAGTTGAATGCCGAATCGGTCCATGTATTTCTCCCGTGCGTGATGGCGGTGGTGGGCGGATATGAAAATCGAAGCAGTTGCCGCAGGTGCGGCGCGTGCTTCGGGGTGGAGGGGTTATGGGTCAGGGTCAGGCAGCGGGCGGTGGTTCGAGCATGGCGAGCACGCCGTTCAACGGGACTTGCGCCCAGTCGACCCGGTTGTTGAGTTCGTAACGCATCTCATACAGCGCCTTCTCGAGTTCGAACAGCGCAAGCAGTTCGGAATCGAGCGCTGCGACCTTTCCGTCGGGCGTGGCGAGCGAGCCCGTGTAGCCAGACAGGAAGGCTTCGCGCGCTGCCTGTTCCCAGGCGGCGGCCGGTGCCGCGAGCATGGCGGCTTCCTCAGCGCTCTGCGCTACGCGCCGCAGGGCCGACCAGCGCGCGTAGTTGAACGACCGAAGCATGCCCGCCACGTCGCGCAGCGGCGATCCCTTGGTGCGGCGCTCGTCGAAACTCCGCGCCGGCTCGCCTTCGAAATCGATGATCAGGAAGTCGTTGTCGCGCAGCAGGACCTGCCCCAGGTGGTAGTCGCCGTGATAGCGGCTCTTGAGGGCGCCCTCGGTCTTCGGACGGCGCGCAGCGATCGAGGCGTACAGCGTCTCCTCCATGTCGAGCAGCGCCTGCGCATCTTGCTGTGCCACCGCCGGCAGCTGGCCGATCCGCTCGCGCAGCAGCGCGAAGGTCGTGCCGACGTCGGCGTTGGCGCTGGCCGTGTAGCGTTC
>CAMLCW010000389.1 GCA_946478645.1 uncultured Variovorax sp. | reverse complement strand
ACATCAACGACCGCCACCTGCCCGACAAGGCCATCGACGTGATCGACGAGGCCGGTGCCGCGCAGCGCATCCTGCCGCCGAGCAAGCGCAAGAAGACCATCAGCAAGACCGAGGTCGAGGACATCGTCGCGAAGATCGCGCGCATTCCCCCGGCCAACGTCAGCAACGACGACCGCAGCAAGCTGCAGACCATCGAGCGCGACCTCAAGAGCGTGGTGTTCGGTCAGGACAAGGCACTCGAAGTGCTCGCCTCGGCGGTCAAGATGGCGCGCTCGGGCCTGGGCAAGGGCGACAAGCCGATCGGTTCGTTCCTGTTCTCGGGTCCCACGGGCGTCGGCAAGACCGAAGCGGCCAAGCAGCTCGCCTACATCATGGGCATCGAGCTGATCCGCTTCGACATGTCGGAGTACATGGAGCGCCATGCCGTGAGCCGCCTGATCGGCGCGCCCCCGGGCTATGTCGGCTTCGACCAGGGCGGCCTCTTGACCGAGGCCGTCACGAAGAAGCCGCATGCAGTGCTGCTGCTCGACGAAATCGAGAAGGCGCATCCCGACATCTTCAACGTGCTGCTGCAGGTCATGGACCATGGCACGCTGACGGACAACAACGGGCGCAAGGCCGACTTCCGCAACGTCATCATCGTGATGACGACGAACGCGGGTGCCGAGACCATGAACAAGGCGAGCATCGGCTTCACGAACGCGCGGCAGGCCGGCGACGAGATGGGCGACATCAAGCGCCTGTTCACGCCCGAATTCCGCAACCGTCTCGATGCCATCGTCAACTTCAAGGCACTCGACGAGCAGATCATCCTGCGCGTGGTCGACAAGTTCCTGCTGCAGCTCGAGACGCAGCTGGCCGAGAAGAAGGTCGAGGTCACCTTCTCCGACAAGCTGCGCAAGCATCTTGCGAAGAAGGGCTTCGATCCGCTGATGGGTGCACGCCCGATGCAGCGCCTGATCCAGGACACGATCCGTCGTGCGCTGGCCGACGAGCTGCTGTTCGGCCGCCTGACCGACGGTGGTCGCCTCGAAGTCGATCTCGACGAGAAGGACGACGTGCTGCTCGAGATCCAGCCGCTGCCGAAGAAGGAAGGCAAGTCGAAGCCCGAGCCCGAGGAAGCCGCCGCAGGCTGACGAGCCTCCGGCCCCGAGGCCGAGCTGGAACCACGTCAAAGGCCGGTAGCATTCGCTGCCGGCCTTTTTTCTCGGCCATCCGAAAACCGACCACGCCCACCTTGATCCTCCCCGAGCTCAGCCACGAATGGAAAACCGGCCTCTCCCTCGCCTGGAGCGGCTACATCGCCGTGCTTTCGATCTGGATCGTGATGCAGAAGCGCGCGCCGGTCTCCACGATGAGCTGGATCCTGTCGCTCGCGCTGCTGCCGTTCGCGGGGTTCCTGGTTTATTACTTCCTCGGGCCGCAGCGCCTGCGCAAGCAGCGCCAGAAGCGGCTGCACAGCCGTGCCAGCGCGCACGTCCAGGCCGATCTCGCACGCGTGCGCGACGCGGCCCAGAAGGCGCCGCCGGCATTGCAGCAGATGGCGCGGCTCGGCACGGCGGCCTGCGGCCTGCCTGTCTCTAGTGCCACCGCCGTCGACCTGCTCTCCGGGGGCGCGCGCACTTTCGACGCGATCTTCGACGCCGTGCGCGCGGCACGCGATCACATCCATCTCGAGTACTACATCTTCGAGCCCGACCGGATCGGCACCGCGCTGCGCGACCTGCTTGTCGAGCGCGCGCGCGAGGGCGTGGCCGTCCGGCTGCTGCTCGATGCGCTCGGCTCCAAGCGCATCGGGCGACGCTTCATGGCGCCGATGGTGGCGGCGGGGATCGAGATCGCGCTGTTCCACGACACCCGCATCGGCCGCCGCCTGCGGCCGGTGACCAACTACCGCACCCACCGCAAGATCGTGGTGTGCGACGGCCGCGTCGGCTTCACGGGCGGCGTCAACATCACCGACGAGGAAGACAAGCGGACCCGGCCCGACGCCTACCACGACGTGCACCTGCGCTTCGAGGGCAGTGCGGTGCGCTGGCTCCAGACCACCTTCCTCGAAGACTGGGCCTACGCCACCGGCGAGAGCCTGCGCCACCTCGACGGCCAGCTCGACGCCATGCTGCCGCAGGTGAAGGCCGGCGACATCGCGGTGCAGATCGTGACGAGCGGCCCCGACAATGCGCTCGAGGCCATCCACCGCATGCATGTGGCGGCGATCCATTCGGCCACCGAGCGCGCCTGGCTCACCACGCCGTACTTCGTGCCCGGCGAGCCCGCGATGATGGCCCTCACGAGCGCGGCGCTGCGCGGCGTCGACGTGCGCCTGCTGGTGCCGCGGCGCAGCGATTCGGCCGTCGTGAGCGCGGCCGCGCGCTCGTACTTCGACGAGCTGATCGCCGCGGGCGTGAAGGTCTGGGAGTACAAGGCGCGCATGCTCCATTCCAAGACCCTCGTGGTCGACGATGATTGCGCGATGATCGGTACCGCGAATTTCGACAACCGCAGCTTCCGGCTCAACTTCGAAGTCATGGCCGTGGTCTATGGCCCTGCCTTGGCCCGCCCGCTGGCCGCGCAGTTCGAAACCGACCTGCACAGCGCCAGCGCGGTGCGCGCCAACCGGCCGCAGACATTCTGGCGCCGGTTCGGCGATGCTGTGGCACGCCTGTTTTCACCCCTGCTCTGAATGAACCACACTTTTCTCTGGCACGACTACGAAACCTTCGGTGCCGTCCCGCGCCGCGACCGCCCCTCGCAGTTCGCCGCCATCCGCACCGACGCCGAGCTCAACGAGATCGGCGAGCCGCTGATGATCTATTGCAAGCCGGCGCCCGACTACCTGCCGAGCCCCGAGGCCTGCCTGATCACCGGCATCACGCCGCAGTTGTGCCTCGAGCGCGGCATGCCCGAGCATGCATTCGCGGCGCAGGTCGAGCAGGTGTTTTCGCAGCCCGGCACCATCGGCGTCGGCTACAACACGATCCGCTTCGACGACGAGGTCACGCGCTTCCTGTTCTGGCGCAACCTGATCGATCCCTATGCGCGCGAATGGCAGAACGACTGCGGTCGCTGGGACCTGCTCGACGTCGTGCGCCTGACCTACGCGCTCCGGCCCGACGGCATCGAATGGCCGCTGAAGGAAGACGGCAAGCCGAGCTTCAAGCTCGAAGATCTCGCGCGCGCCAACGGCCTGCTGCATGAATCGGCGCACGATGCGCTGTCCGACGTGCGCGCCACCATCGCGCTGGCACGCCTGATCCGCGAGCGCCAGCCGCGGCTGTTCGACTTCGCGCTCGGCCTGCGCAAGAAGGAGCGCGTGGCCGCCGAGCTCGGCCTGCCGGCCATGCGCGAGACGGCCAAGCCCTTTCTCCACGTGTCGGGCATGTTCCCGGCCGAGCGCGGCTGCCTCGGCGTGCTGTGGCCGCTCGCGAGCCATCCCACCAACAAGAACGAGCTCATCGCCTGGGACCTGGCTCACGATCCGAGCGAACTGCGCGACCTCGACGTCGAGACCCTGCGCCTGCGCCTGTTCACGCGCACCGCCGAGCTGCCCGAAGGCGTGGTGCGGCTGCCGGTGAAGGGCATCCATCTGAACAAGTCGCCGATGGTGGTCGGCAACCTGCGCACGCTGGTGCCCGCGATGGCCGAGCGCTGGGGCATCGATCTCGATACTGCCATGCGCCACGCGGCCATCGCACGCGACCTGCCCGACATGAGCGCGATCTGGTCGCAGGTGTATGCGCGCGCGCAGGCGGCTGCGCCCGACGTGGACGAGGATCTCTACGGCGGCTTCGTCGGCAACGCCGACCGGCGCCGCCTGAACCAGCTGCGCGCGCTCTCGCCCGAAGAGCTCGCCAAGGACCGCACCGGCTTCGACGATGGGCGGCTCGAGGAGATCCTGTTCCGCTACCGCGCGCGCAACTGGCCCGAGCTGCTGAGCGAGGCGGAGGCCGAGCGCTGGGAGGCGTTGCGTGCGGCACGGCTCTTCAAGGGCGAGGGCGGCGCGCGCACCATCGAGGCGCTGTTCGCCGAGGTCGACGCGCTGTCCGAAACCGCAGACGAGCGCGGCGAGGAAATTCTCGGCGCGCTCTACGAATACGCCGAGGCGATCGCGCCCGAAGCCTGAAAGAGCGCCGCCCGCATGACCACCGACGCCGCCGCGCTCGCCGACTTCGCGGGCCGCCACCGCCGGCTCTTCGTGCTCACCGGCGCAGGCTGCAGCACCGAGTCGGGCATTCCCGACTACCGCGACGCGCGGGGCGAGTGGAAGCGGCCGGCACCCGTCACCTACCAGGCCTTCATGGGCGACGAGGCCACGCGCCGCCGCTACTGGGCGCGGAGCCTGGTCGGGTGGCCGACGATGGCCGGCGCGCGTCCGGGCGCGGCCCATCGCGCACTGGCGCAGCTCGAGGCGGCCGGCCGCGTCGGCCTGCTGCTCACGCAGAACGTCGACGGGCTGCATGCGGCGGCCGGCAGCCGCGGCGCGATCGACCTGCACGGGCGCATCGACACGGTGCGCTGCATGGGCTGCGAACGCCGATCGCCGCGTGCCGCGCTGCAGGCCGTGCTGCGCGAGCGCAACCCGCGCTTTGCCGCGCTCGAGGCGCGCGCAGCGCCCGACGGCGATGCCGACCTCGAAGACCAGGACTTCGCCCGCTTCGAGGTGCCGGCTTGCGACCATTGCGGCGGACTGCTCAAGCCCGACGTGGTGTTCTTCGGCGAAAGCGTGCCCAGGGAGCGCGTGAACGCGGCGTTCGCTGCCCTCGAAGCGGCCGATGCCGTGCT
>CAMLCW010000388.1 GCA_946478645.1 uncultured Variovorax sp. | reverse complement strand
AACCTGCCGGGCGAATCGTCCTCGGTGGTGACCGTGATCGACGGCTACCAGATGGCGCGCAAGGGCCGCGCCGGTCCGGCGCTCGCCGCCGCCGGCCTGGGCTCGTTCTTCGCGGGCTGCGTGGGCACGCTGATCCTTGCCGCCTTCGCGCCGCCGCTGACGGAACTGGCCTTCAAGTTCGGCCCGGCCGAGTACTTCTCGCTGATGGTCCTGGGCCTGATCGGCGCCGTGGTGCTGGCCTCGGGTTCGCTGCTCAAGGCGATCGGCATGATCGTGCTGGGCCTGCTGCTCGGCCTGGTCGGCACCGACGTGAACTCGGGCGTCGCGCGCTTCAGCTTCGACATCCCCGAGCTGACCGACGGCATCGGCTTCGTGGCAATCGCCATGGGCGTGTTCGGCTACGGCGAAATCATCGCCAACCTCTCGCGCCCCGACGAGGACCGCGAGGTGTTCACCGCCAAGGTCTCGGGCCTGTTCCCGACCAAGGAAGACTTCAAGCGCATGATCCCCGCCGTGCTGCGCGGCACGGCGCTCGGTTCCTCGCTCGGCATCCTGCCGGGTGGCGGCGCGCTGCTGTCGGCCTTTGCGGCCTACACGATCGAGAAGAAGACCAAGCTGAAGCCGGGCGAAGTGCCTTTCGGCAAGGGCAACATCCGCGGTGTGGCGGCCCCCGAGGCGGCCAACAACGCCGGTGCGCAGACCTCCTTCATCCCGCTGCTGACGCTGGGCATTCCGCCCAACGCCGTGATGGCGCTGATGGTGGGCGCGATGACGATCCACAACATCCAGCCGGGCCCGCAGGTGATGACCAGCAACCCCGAGCTGTTCTGGGGCCTGATCGCCTCGATGTGGATCGGCAACGCGATGCTCGTGATCCTGAACCTGCCGCTGATCGGCCTGTGGATCAAGCTGCTCACGGTGCCCTACAAGTTCCTGTTCCCGGCCATCGTGCTGTTCTGCGCCATCGGCGTGTACTCCACGAACAACAACACCTGGGATATCTGGATGGTCGGCATCTTCGGCTTCGTGGGCTACACCTTCTTCAAGCTGGGCTGCGAACCTGCGCCGCTGCTGCTGGGCTTCATCCTCGGCCCGATGATGGAAGAGAACCTGCGCCGCTCGCTGCTGCTGTCGCGTGGCGACTGGAGCGTGTTCGTGACGCGCCCCATCTCGCTCGGCCTGCTGCTGGCGGCGCTGCTGCTGCTCGTGATCGTGCTGCTGCCGGCGGTCAAGGCAAAGCGCGAAGAGGCTTTCGTCGAGGATTGACCCACCCCCGAAGCGGCGCACTTCGTGTCGCCGCCTCCCCCTCAAGGGGGCAACACCAGCGGCCCGGCAAAGCCGGATCCGCGGTGTTCACGAACATGCAACGGCGCCTTTTGGCGCCGTTGCCTTTTTGTTTCAGGGTTTGGCGGGCTTCGGTTTCATGTGCTGCCTTGCCATCGCCAGGAAGGCCATCGCCGCAGGCGTGAGCGGATGCTTGGCGCGGCGGATCGCGACCACCGGGTACTCGAGCACCGGGCGTGTGACTGCCACGGCGCGCAGGTTGCCGGGCATCAGCACCTCGACGTAGCGCGGCAGCAGGGCGACGCCGGCGCCGGCCTGCACGAGGCCGAAGGCGGTCGAGAGCATCGACACGTGGTGCACCACGCGCGGATACACGTTGGCCATGCTCGAGAGCTGACTGCTCACGGCGCGCCACACGTTCGCGTCGGGGTTCACGTGGATGAACGGCAGCGACTCCAGGTGCCGCGCATCGACCACCACGCGCTGCGCGAGCGGATGGTCGTCGCGCACGAAAAGCGCCATGCGCTCGGTGAACAGCGGCTCGGTCGCCAGCTCCGAATGCTTCTGCCCGATGTCGGAGCCGAAGCCCAGGTCCGCCTCCTGCGACAGGATGCGCGAGATCATCTGCTCGGCCGTGCTGTCGAGCAGCGTGGCCGCCAAGGTCGGGTGGGCGCGCGAGAAGCGCTCGAGCAGCGGCGGCAGCAGCGCGCCCGCGGTCAGGTGGCCGACCGCCAGCACCACGCGCCCCTCGCGCAGCTGCGACTGCGAGCGGCAGGCCTCCACCGATTCGTCGACCAGCCGCAGCGCGCGCACTGCCGTCTCGGCCATGAGCTGGCCCGCGCCCGTGAGCTGCAGCCGGCGCCCGCGCACCACGAGCGGCTGCCCGAGCTCTTCCTCGATGCGCTTCACCAGATGGCTGATCGCGGGCTGCGTGAGTTGCAGGCTCTCGGCCGCGCGCGTGAAGCTGCCGAGTTCGGCCACGGCGGCGAGCGCGCGCAGCTGCTGCAGCGAAACGGCTTCGGTGCCAGGGCGTGTCATAAGTTCAGCTCATAGTCGAATAACCGGGATTATCTGGCTTGATGCACGGGGCCTGCATAGCATGGGAGGTTTTCCTCCACGCGCCAGAATCCGCCCATGAAAAGAAACCAGTTCCTCCAAGCCCTTGCTGCAACTGCTGCGTTCTGCATGGCTGCACCGACCGCGGCCCTGGCGCAGGCATATCCGGCCAAGCCGGTGCGGCTGATCGTGCCGTTCCCTGCCGCGGGCGCCACCGACCTCTTCGCGCGCACGCTCGGCCAGAAGCTGGGCGAAAAGCTCGGCACCACGCTGGTCGTCGACAACAAGCCCGGCGCCGGCGGCGCCATCGGCTCCGACCTGGCAGCAAAGGCGCCGGCCGACGGCTACACGCTGCTGCTGGCCACCACCAGCACGCACGCGATCGGCCCGTCCATCACCCGCAAGCTGCCCTACGACACGGTGCGCGACTTCACGCCCATCGCGCACGTGGGCGATGCGCCGAGCATCATGCTGGTGCCGGTCGACTCGCCCGCGAAGAACGTGCGCGAGTGGATCGACCACGCCAAGAAGAACCCCGGCCAGCTCAACTACGCGTCGAGCGGCAACGGCACGATCGTCCAGCTCACCGCGGAACTCTTCAAATCGCAGGCCGGCGTGTTCGTGACGCACATCCCCTACAAGGGCACGGCGCTCGCCATCCCCGACCTGATCACCGGCAACGTCGACGTGCTGTTCGATTCGCTGCCCACGGGCATGCCGCACGTGCGCGACGGGCGGCTCCGCGCGCTGGGCGTGACCTCGCTCCAGCGCAGCCCGCTCGCGCCCGAGCTGCCTCCCATCGCGGACACGCTGCCGGGCTTCGAGTCGAACACCTGGTTCGGTTTGTACGGACCGAAGGGGCTGCCGGCCGAACTCGTCGCGCGCATCAACAAGGCGGCCAACGAAGCCTTGGCCGATCCCGAACTGAAGGAAAAGCTCTCCCGCCTGGGCATCTCGCCCGCCGCGCCGGGCACGCCCGATCAATTCTCGAAGCTGGTGGCGACGGACGCCGCCAAGTGGAAGAAGATCGTCGTCGATCGCAAAATTTCCAACGACTGACAGCCTCGCTACCCAACCGTTCGTCCCCTTCCTGAAGGCACACCATGCAATTCGACTTCGCCAACCCCTACCTGACCACCCGCATCCCCGTGTTCGCGCGCAACGTGGTGTCGACCTCGCACCCGCTCGCCTCGCAGGCCGGCCTGCGCATGCTGCAGCAGGGCGGCAACGCGGTCGATGCGGCCATCGCCACCGCGGCGGTCATGACCTTGGTCGAGCCTGTGAGCAACGGCCTCGGCAGCGATGCCTTCTGCATCCTCTGGGATGGCAAGGAACTGCACGGCCTCAATGCCTCGGGGCCGGCGCCCAAGGCCTGGACGCCCGAGTACTTCAAGACCAAGTACGGCGCCGATGCCACCACGCCGCCAATGCGCGGGATCGACTCGGTCAGCGTGCCGGGCGCGGTGCGTGGCTGGGTGGCGCTCTCCGAGCGCTTCGGCAAGCTGCCGTTCGCCGACCTGCTGGCACCGGCCATCGACATTGCCGAGCGCGGCTACCTCGTGCCGCCCGTGGTGCAGCAGAAGTGGGCGGCCGCCACGCCGGTGCTTGAAGGGCAAGCGGGGTTCGCGCAGGCCTTCATGCCGCGGGGCCGCGCGCCCGAGGTGGGCGAGCTGTTCCGTTTCGCTGCGGCCGCACGTGCGCTCAAGGCCATCGCGCGCACCAAGGGCGAGGCCTACTACAACGGCGAGATCGCCGAGGCGCTGGCCAAGTTCTCGAACGCGCAGGGCGGCGCGCTCACCGTGGCCGATCTCTCGGCCTACCAGCCCGAATGGGTCAAGCCGATCTCGCGCGACTACCGCGGCCACACGCTGCACGAGATCCCGCCGAACGGGCAGGGCATCGCGGCGCTGATCGCGCTCGGCATCCTCGAGAAATTCGACATCGCCTCGCTGCCGGTCGATTCGGTGGCTTCGCAGCATCTGCAGATCGAAGCCATGAAGCTCGCCTTCGCCGACGTGTACCGCTATGTCTCGGAGCCATCGTCGATGACGGTGACCCCCGAGCAAATGCTCGATGACGCGTACCTCGCCTCGCGTGCGAGACTCATCGACGTGAAGAAGGCACAGGATTTCAAGGCCGGCAACCCCGTCAAGGGCGGCACCATCTATCTCACGGCCGCCGACGAGCGCGGCATGATGGTGAGCTTCATCCAGAGCAACTACATGGGCTTCGGCTCCGGCTGCGTCGAACCCGAGTTCGGCATCAGCCTGCAGAACCGCGGCCACGGCTTCAGCCTGAATGCCGAAAGCCCCAACGTGGTGGCGCCCGGCAAGCGGCCGTTCCACACCATCATCCCGGCCTTCCTCACGAAGGACGGCCAGCCCGTGATGAGCTTCGGCGTGATGGGCGGCAACATGCAGCCGCAGGGCCACATGCAGACGCTGGTGCGCATGCT